>JBMOEP010000247.1:0-3499 GCA_049314675.1 Phenylobacterium sp. | reverse complement strand
CCTCCCCCTGGGGGGAGGAATTAGAGCGCCAATTGCTCCCCCAAGGGGGAGCTCCGGGCGAAGCCGGGTGAGGGGGTCAGCGGGGGCTCAGCTGACCCCCTCCGTCCCGGGACTTGCGCCCCGGTCCACCTCCCCCTTGGGGGAGGAATTACGGGGTCAATCGCTCCCCGAAGGGGGAGCTCCCGGCGAAGCCGGGTGAGGGGGTCAGCGGGGGCGGGTCTTGTCCTGGGCCCGGGCTTCGTTCCAGAGGGCGTCCATTTCCGCGAGGTCGGACTCATGCGGTGTCCGGCCGTCCTCGGCAAGGCGGGCCTCGATGTGGCGGAAACGGCGGAGGAACTTGGCATTGGCCTCGCGCAGGGCGTCCTCGGGATCGATGTCCAGGTCCCGGGCCAGGTTGGCCATGACGAAGAGGACGTCTCCCAGTTCCTCGCGCAGGGCCGCCCGGTCACCGGACGCCACCTCGGCTCGCAGTTCGGCCAGTTCCTCCTCCAGCTTGTCGAGTACCGCTTCGGTATTCGGCCATACAAAGCCCACGCCGGCGGCGCGCTTCGAGAGCTTGACCGCCCGGGTGAGGCCGGGGAGGGCGGCGGGGATGTCGTCGAGCAGGCCCGCCTGCGGCGCGCGCGCGGCCCGCTCCGCCGCCTTGACCTCTTCCCAGGCCTGCACCTGCTCGCCGCTGGTCCTCTGGCCCGCCGCCCCGAAGATGTGCGGGTGCCGGCGGATCATCTTGTCGATGATCGCCCGGGCAACGTCGTCGAAGGCGAAGGCACCGGCTTCCTCGGCCATCCGGGAATGGAAGACGACCTGGAAGAGGAGGTCCCCCAGTTCGTCCCTCAGGTCTTCAAGGTTCCCGCGCTGGATGGCGTCGGCGACCTCGTAGGCCTCTTCCACGGTGTAGGGCGCTATGGTCTCGAAGGTCTGCTCCAGGTCCCAGGCGCAGCCGGCCTCCCGGTCCCGGAGCTGGGCCATGATGGCGAGGAGCTGGCGGATCGGGGAGGGGGACTCGGGCATGACGGGCGGCTCCAGGATGCGATCTGACGGCGGCGATCTTGACCTTGCAGGATCGGCGGGAAAAAAGGAGACGACGACAACCTCAAGTCCCGGAGACAGCCGATGGCTCACAAGTTCGAAATCTACAAGGACAAGGCGGGCGAGTTCCGCGTTCGGTTCAGCTACAACAACGAGATCATGTTCTCGACCGAGGGTTACACCTCCAAGGCCAGCGCCCAGAACGCGATCGACTCGATCAAGAAGAATGGCCCCGAGGCTCCCGTCGAAGACAACGCCTGATTGCCGCGACCATGTCCCAGGCAACAGATTTCACGGTGCGGGCGGCGGATGGATCCACCGTTCCGCTCTCCCAGTGGGCGGGGCAGGTGATCCTGGCCGTGAACACGGCGTCCAAGTGCGGCTTCACGCCCCAGTACGAAGGTCTGGAGGCCCTCTGGCGGCGCTACCAGGACAAGGGCCTGGTGATCCTGGGCTTTCCCTGCAACCAGTTCGCCAACCAGGAACCGGGAGACGCGGCCGAGATCGCCAGCTTCTGTTCCCTGACCTACGACGTGACCTTTCCGGTCCTGGCGCGGATTGAGGTGAACGGCCCCGGAGCCGACCCCCTCTACACCTGGATGACCGATGCCAGCCGGGGCCTTCTCGGGACCCGGGCCGTGAAGTGGAACTTCACCAAGTTCCTGATCGGTCGGGACGGGAAGGTGATCCGCCGCTGCGGCCCTGGGGTGAAGCCCGAGGCGCTGCAGGCCGACATCGAAGAGGCCCTGGCCGAGGGCTAGTGCTTGTGGCCCTCGGGCATGGTGGCTGGGGTCGAGGCGGGGCGAGACTCCGCGGCCAACTGCACGACAACCTTGCCGGCCTTTGCGAAGGTGAGGGTCAGGGGAATCCGGTCACCTTCCAGGAAGGCCTTGTTGGGTCCCATCAGCATCAGGTGAAGTCCGCCAGGCGCCAGCCGGACCGTGCCGCCAGCCGGGATTTCCACGCCCTGGGGCAGGGCCTTCATCCGCATGATGCCGCCGTCCATCGAGGACTGGTGGATCTCCACCCGAGTGGCGTTGGGGGAGGCGGCTGAAACCAGGCGGTCCGCGGTCTTGCCCGTATTGGTGACCTCGAGATAGCCGGCAGCGACGGGGGCACCGGCGACGGTCGGGCGGGTCCAGGGATGGGCGATACGAAGGTCGCCGGCCGAATAGTCATGGGCGTGGGCGGCACCGGTCAAGGAAAGTCCCAGGACGGCGGCGAAGAGAAGGCTGCGCATATCGAACTCCAGTTGCCCCTATGGCGTCGGCAGGGGTAGGGGGCACACAGTGCAGGGGTCAAGACCGGAGAGATAGGCATGTTCCGTCGAAGTGAAACCACCCGGATCGTCGGCCTGTCCCTCGCCGGGCTTTCCGCCGCGGTCCTCGCCGCCGCCGCGGCTCCCGCCCGGCCTCCTGCCGCGACCCCCAAAGCGCCGTCAGCCGATGCCGCGCCCTGCGAGGCTGTCGCCGTCCGGGCCCGGGAACTGGGCGATGCGCGCTGGTCCGCTGAGGGAACGGCCGCCGTCGAGGCGCTCGTTGACATCGTCCCGACGGCGCCGGCCTCCGCGGCCCCTGAGGCGCAGGTCGCAGGAGACCCTGCGGTCCGCGAGGCCCTCGGCCTGGGTAGTCGGGACACTCCGGTGGAGGTGCGCCGTCTCCCCGGGGCAGAGATCTACGAGGTCAGCCATGTGTCGGGCTCCGCGGCCTGCCAGAGCCTGGTCTTCGCCCGCAGGACGCCCGGTAAACCTGTTGCGATCCTTCCCGGCCCCACCCTGCAGGGCGAGATGTGTAGCGGCGGCTACGCCCATGTGGGCAAGGCAGGGGGGCGGCCCGCCCTGATCCAGATCGAGCGCTCTACCACCTCGCCGGGTGAGGCCGCGGCCTCGCGCAAGCCCCTGGTGGAGATCCGCGTCACGCCCTGGACGGGTGCGGGTTGGGGTCGCACCTGCAAGGTGGGCCTGGGCTTCCGCGCCGAGCGGAAGCTGGCGGACCGGCTGTGTGCCCGCCCTGCCGATTGCAAGGCG
The DNA here is from genome assembly GCA_049314675.1 of Phenylobacterium sp. Taxonomy (GTDB): domain Bacteria; phylum Pseudomonadota; class Alphaproteobacteria; order Caulobacterales; family Caulobacteraceae; genus Phenylobacterium. The sequence goes on along the minus strand of JBMOEP010000247.1, from coordinate 444 downwards.
TTCGAGCCTGCCGCAGGAAGCCTGGCTTCTGCCTTCAACCGGACCAAGGCCCAGGACGCCCTCAAGGGTCGGGCCGCCACGCCGGTCCGCTATTTCCCGGAGGGGCCGCCCAAGGGCTCCGAGGCAGCTGTGGCCCAGGTGAAGGGCTACATGGCCAAGGCCCAGAGGCCCCTGCCTCTGTTTGGCGCCACGCCGAAAACAAGCGTCATGCCGGGGTATTCCGAGGACGAGCTCGACTTCGTGCCCGTCCGGATTGACGGCCGAGCCTATGTCGCCACCGTCGGCTTTCCGGGGATCGGCTGGCGACAGGACCGCAGCGCGACCCTGCTCACCCTGTTCGAGGCCGGCAAGACTGTGACGCCGAAGGCGACCTACATCTTCACCGATGCGGTCTCGGGGTTGGAGTCGGCGAAGGTGGAGGTGGCCCGGGATTAGGGTGCAACG
>JBMOEP010000246.1:0-3519 GCA_049314675.1 Phenylobacterium sp. | reverse complement strand
CGGTAGTTCCCGAAGGCGTTGGCCGTCAGCATGTCGTAGTAGGCGCCCGCGCCGCGCGGATCGACGACATCGGATGCCAGGGAGATCACGAAGATCTGGGAATAGGCGAAGGCGACCCGCTCCCGGAGCTGGTCTTGCCCCGTCACGGAGGCAAGCCACCAGCTCTCGACGAAGTGGTCGTAGCTCAAGTTGGCGTTGGGCGAGGTCACCCGAAGCTCGGCGAGCCGGGCGTCCAGGTAGGCCTGGTGGGAAACCGAGGGCGCAGGCGTGCTGATCTGGGCCCGGATCCAGGACTCCACCGTGCCGGCGCGGACCGTAGCAATGTCGGCTTCGGTCGCCCCGAAGGTCCCCTGGGCGAGCAGGCGACCTGCCTCAGCCTCCGTGGGGCCAGGGATTGGCGCAGGGCCAGTTCCGGTGGAACCACCGCCACCGCCACCGCCGCCACAGGCGGCGAGAAACAGGCAGGCCGCGATCAAGATCCAGATGCGATGCGCCATCCTTCCCCCTGTCCCACCAAACGCCGCCGATCCCTTCCGCGAGACCAGGGGTCAGGAACGCACGATGGAGTTGTTACCTTGTTACTCAACAGCCTAAAGTTGCGGTTAGCCACATCATTGAAGTGGCCGGCGGTCATGCCCCGATCCGGTCCCGGGCCTAGGCTTCCTGCAGGATAAGCCCGGAAGGCCTCCGGTCGATTCGGCAGCGCCGCAGCACCTGCACCACGCGTCCCGGACGGTCCACACCGGGCGTGGCCAGATAGGTGGCGAGACCCCCTGTGCGGGAGAGCTCCAGTCGTACGTAGCCCTGATGGAGATTGTCCGTCCAGAGAACCTCTGGGTTGTGATCGGCGAAGGCCTGATCGAGCCGGCCTGATGTTGCCACCCCAAAGCCGCTTTCCACGAAATCGCCCGGGGAAGTGACCCCGGCGGTTCCGATCTCGATACCGGCGGGCCGTCCTTCCCCATCTGCAAGCTGGTTGGCCCAGAAGCTGTGGCTGTCCCCGGTCAGGAAGACGAGGTCAGTCGCACCTGCCTCCCGGGCGGAGGCGTAAAAGCGTTCCCGCGCCCAGGCGTAGCCGTCCCAGGTGTCCGGATAGAAGGGCAGGTTCATGCGCCCCTTCCAGGCGAGGACCGCGGCTGCAGGATTGGTAGACGCTGAAGGGCCTGAAGGGTCCGGGACAAGGCCGAGGGCGACGACATCCGGAACCCGGGTCCTTGCGATGGGCATGGGGTTGCCGACCAGCCGCCAGGGCTGTCCGGCCGCGACCGAGGCCCGCCAGGCGGCGGACAGGTCCGCCTCCTGGTCCAGGCCGATCAACCGCCGGTCGGGGGCACCGATTGTCTCGCGCTCGAGGGCTTCGGCGTCTTCCCGGCGCTTCACCTTGTCGCGCCAGTCCGAATAGTCGACCTGCAGGGCCCGGGCCGTGTGCCGGGTCTCCAGGGTGCAGAGGGTAGCGAGGTCGCCAAAGACGTAGCTGCGCCAGAACTGGGCCCGGGTCCGGCCCGGGGCGGGATCGCGGATCGGCATCCATTCGTAATAGGCCTGGAGGGCGGCTTCGCGCCGGGCGGCCCAGTCGCCCTCCGTCGCCGGCTGATGGTTCTCCGCGCCGCCTGTCCAGGGGTTATTGGCGCTCTCGTGGTCGTCCCAGCAGCACAGGAGCGGCTTGGCGGCGAGCATGGCCATTGAGCCGGCGTCGCTTTTGTACTGGGCGTGGCGGATCCGGTAGTCGGACAGGGTCACGATCTCCCCGGCGGGCTCATGGACCCGCCCGAGGGTCCGGGCCGTCTCGGACCCCCAGCCATCGGCGGCGTATTCATAAATGTAGTCGCCGGTGTGCAACACCACATCCACCGCCGCATCCACGGCGATGGCGGCGTAGGCGTTGAAGTAGCCAAAGGCGTAGTTGGAACAGGAGACCAGGGCCAGGCCCAGGCGATCCAGCCTGCCCCGGGGAAGCGTCTGCGTCCGCCCTACCGGCGAGGTCTCTCCAAGGGCACGGAACCGGTAGACATAGCGGCCGCCAGCTTCCAGCCCGTTCGCGAGGACCTTGACGGTGAAATCCCTTTCGGGACCCGTCCGGAGCCGTCCGCGACGGAGGGGGCGGGAAAAGCTCTCATCCGCGGCGATCTCCCACTCCACCTCGACAGGCGCAGTCGCTGTGACCCGGGTCCAGAGGACGAGACTGGAGGCGTCTGGATCCCCACTCGCTACCCCGTGCCGGAAGACGCCCTGGGAGGCTGCGCGGGCCGCATCCGCTGTCGACAGACCGAGGGTGAGGGTCGCAGCGGACAGGCCTGAGATGGCCTCGCGGCGACTGGGTGCGGTGAGTTCGGTCATGGCGCGCTCCGGCGGCGAGTATGCGATTCCCCAGTGTGGCGCCGAACTGTGTCCGTTGGACGAAGGCGCAGGCTGTTATGCACCCACCCAGTTGCCATGAAAGCCGAAGGGCACCCGGCGGGGGACCTTGGCGATTGCTACCGGGCCGCGATCGATGTCGGAGGCGTCGAGCACGACGAGGTCGGAGCGGTTGTCCGCAGCCCGCCAGACGACGGTTGTCAGCCAACCATCCCCTTCCGCTGCGGTCGCAGACCGGGGTGCGAAGACCGGTTCCGAGACCTGGTCACCCGGCTCGAAGTTGCAGACCTTCCGGACGCCCGTGGCAAGGTCGATGTGAGCGATAGCGTTCATCTTCACCGACTTTGCCCCCGTCGTGTCGGCGGCATAGTAGCCGTGGCGGTAGGACAGGCCGGTGAACCGCTCGTCGAGCCTCGGGAACTCGGAATCGAGGTCGTCGATCGCCGTTTCCTTCACCTGGTCGGTGGCACCGGTCAGGTCGAACTCCCAGCGGGTCAGGCGGGCACCGCTGCGTGAGCCGGGCCGTCCGTCAGCCAGAGGGAAGAGGGGTGCGGCATCGTAGAGGCAGACCTCGGCGATGATCCGGTCGCCCTCCTCGCGGGCATTCATCGGATGGAAGACATAGCCCGGCTTGGTGGTGAACCAGCGGATGGCCGAGACATCGTCGCCGCGCTTCATGAGGCCGACATAGGACGGCTTGTCCGGCTCCCAGGCATAGCCTGGCAGGCCCTTCATCGCCCGTTTCAGGCTTCCGGTAAGGGGCATGACCGGGAAGAGCACGTAATTCTCGGTGACCAGGAAATCATGGACCATGGCCGAGTAGGGGGCTTTGAAGTCGGTGCGCCGCACGACCTTGCCGGAGGCGTCCGTCACCCCGTAGCTCATGGTGCTGGAGAAGGGATGGTCGCCGACGCCATAGCCGAACCAGACCATCTCGCCGGTCTTCGGATCCAGCTTGGGGTGGGCGGTGACCCGTCCGGCGTACTCAGTCGCATAGCCCCGGGACTCCAGGGTGTCGCGGTCAAGCTCGAAGGGCATGTGCCCCTCTTCCAGGGCCAGAAGCCGGCCGGCATGGAAGAGGATGTTGGTGTTGGCGACGCCGCTGTCCTTCCCCGCGGTCACGGGGTCGCTCAGCATGGGGTTGAAGCCGCCGAACAGGGCCCG
>JBMOEP010000245.1:0-3525 GCA_049314675.1 Phenylobacterium sp. | reverse complement strand
CTGCGCCTGCGCCTCGACGATGCTGGCCGCGACCTGGCCGCAGCCCTGTTCGCCCAGGGCCGCCCGGACGAGGCCGTCACCGCCCTGCCCGCCCTGCGCGATCCGGTCATCTTCCAGTGCGGCTACGGCGCCTCGGGCCTGCCGCACATGGGCACCTTTGGCGAGGCCGCCCGGCCCACCATGGTGCGCACCGCCTTCCGCGCCCTGACGGGGGACGCCATCCCCACCCGGCTGATCGTCTTCTCCGACGACATGGACGGCTTCCGGAAGATTCCTGAGAACGTCCCCAACCGCGAGGCGCTGGAACTGGACCGGGACAAGCCGGTGACCAGCGTCCGCGACCCCTTCGGCCTCTACGAGAGCTTCGGCGCCCACAACAATGCCCGCCTGCGCGCCTTCCTCGACGGCTTCGGCTTCGATTACGACTTCAAGTCCTCCACCGAGACCTACCGGTCCGGCGAGCTGGACGCGGTGCTGCTGAAGGTGCTGGAGCGCTTCGACGCCATCCAGGGCGTCATGCTGCCCACCCTGGGCGAGGAGCGGCGGGCCACCTATTCGCCCTTCCTGCCCATCAGCCCCAAGACCGGCCGGGTCCTGCAGGTCCCCACCCTGGAGCGCAAGGTCGAGGCCGGGACCCTCGTCTTCCGGGACGAGGACGGGACCCTGACCGAGACCCCTGTCACTGGCGGTCATGTGAAGCTGCAGTGGCGGCCCGACTGGGCGGCCCGCTGGGTGGCCCTGGGGGTCGACTACGAGATGTCCGGCAAGGACCTGGTGGATTCCGTCCGGGTGTCCAACAAGGTGGCGAAGATCCTCGGCGGCGAGCCCCCCGAGGCCTTCCACTACGAGCTCTTCATGGACGAGAACAACCAGAAGATCTCCAAGTCCAAGGGCAATGGCCTGACCATGGAGGCGTGGCTGCGCTACGGCGCGCCCGAGAGCCTTGCCTACTACATGTACCAGTCGCCCAAGTCGGCCAAGCGGCTCTATTTCGACGTCATCCCCAAGGCGACGGACGAGTACCTGCAGCAGCTGGACGCCTACAACCGGGTCGCCGCCGAGGCCAATGCGCCGGCCATCGACAACCCCGCCTGGCATGTCCACACCGGCGCGCCGCCGGCGACGGGCTCACCCCTGTCCTTCTCCCTGCTCCTGAACCTGGTGTCGGCCGCCGACGCCTCGACCAAGGACATCCTGTGGGGCTTCATCGCCCGCTACATGCCGGGCGCCGACGCCGCCAGCCAGCCCCTGCTGGACCGCCTGGCCGACAATGCGATCCATTACTACGAGGACTTCGTGAAGCCCTCGAAGCGGTTCCGGGTACCGGATGACCGGGAGCGGGCCGCCATGGTCGACCTCGCCGCCCGGTTGCGCGCCCTGCCCGCTGGCTGCCAGGACGCCGAACGCATCCAGGCCGAGGTCTATGAAGCGGGCAAGGTGGCGGGCTTCGAGCCGCTTCGTCTCTGGTTCAGCGCCCTCTACGAGGTGCTGCTGGGCCAGAGCCAGGGCCCGCGCTTCGGCTCCTTCGCCGCCATCTTCGGCCTGGACCGGACGGTGGACCTGATCGAGCGCGCCCTGGCCGGCGAACTGGCCCGCTAGGACGGCGTCAGGGCTTGCGCGCCACGCCCTCGCGGCGGGGATCGGCGCCGCCGGACAGGCCCTGGGGCGTCACCATCACCCCGTGCAGGCCCGAGCCCTCGGCGCCGCCTGAACCGTTCAGCACCACGCCCCGGGCCGCGAGGCCCTCGACCACGCCGGGGGCGAATTTGGCTGGCTCCGACAGGTAGGGCGCGCCCCGGGCGATGAGGTTGGGCAGGGCCACGGCCTCCTGCATGGACAGCTTCCAGTCCAGCACGCCGACCAGGGCCTTGAGGTTGTAGGCCAGGATGGAATTGCCCCCCGGCGAGCCCACGGCGGCCACGAACCGGCCCTTGCGGTCCAGCACCACGGCCGGGGCCATGGACGAGCGCGGCCGCTTGCCGGGCGCCACGGCGTTGGCGGCCGGGACCCCGTCCTTTTCGGTGGGCGAGAAGGAGAAGTCGGTCAGCTGGTTGTTCAGGAAGAAGCCGTGGACCATCCGGCCGGAGCCGAACAGGCTCTCCACCGTCGTGGTCATGGAGACGACATTGCCGTTGCCATCGACGATGACGAAGTGGGTGGTACCGCCCGGCTCCTTCGTGGCGTCGGGTGCGCGGGGGCCAGCCCCCCGGGGCTTGCCGGGAGGCGGCGGCGCGCCGGCGACCTGGGCCGGGATCAGGGCCGCCCGGGCCTTGAGGTAGGCCGGGTCCAAAAGGCCCTTCACCGGCACGTCGACAAAGTCCGGGTCGCCGAAATAGCGGTCGCGGTCGGCGTACATCAGCCGGCTGGCCTGGGAGAAGAGGTACCAGCCCTGCACTGTGTCCGGCCCGTTGGCGGCGATCTCGGTATTGGCCAGAATACCCAGCCCCATCAGCACGGCGGGGCCACCCGAGGGCGCTGGTGGCACGCAGACCACATAGACCCGGTAGGGCCGGCAGACCGGCTCGGAGACCTTGGGCTTGTAGGCCTTCAGGTCGGCCAGGGTCAGGGTACCCGGCAGGTTACCCTCGGTGGTGCGCCTCACGATGGCCTCGGCAATCTCGCCCTCCAGCAGGGCGGCGGGCCCCTCGGCGGCAATCTTGCGCAGGGTGGCGGCATAGGCCGGGTTCTTCAGGATGTCGCCGGCCTGGATCAGCTGGCCGTCGGCCTTGGTGAAGTAGGCCACGGCGTCGGGCTGCTTGGCCTGGGGTGCGCGGGAGGCGGCCAGGGCGGCCAGGCGCGGGGTGACCGCAAAGCCCTGGTCGGCCAGGGCTTCAGCCTCGGTGAAGAGGTCCTTCCAGGCCAGGCGCCCGTGGGCCTTCTGGGCCATGTGCAGCATGGCCACGGCGCCGGGCACGCCGGTGGACTGGCCGCTGGTCACGGCGTCGATGAAGGACAGGGGCTTGCCGTCGGGGCCCAGGAACATGGCGGGGGAGGCGCCGGACGGGGCCGTCTCGCGGCCGTTGTAAGCGGTCACCTTGCGGGTCTTGGCGTCGTAATAGGTGATGAAGGCCCCGCCGCCGATCCCCGAGCTCTGGGGCTCCACCAGGCCCAGGGCCGCCTGAACCGCCACGGCGGCATCCACCGCCGAGCCGCCGCGCCGCAGGACCGACAGGCCCGCCTCCACCGCCAGGGGATGGGCGGCGGCGACCATGCCGGTCTCCTTCGCCTTTGTCGCCGAGGCGGCCGCCGGAGCCTTCGCCTCCCGCGCCAGGACCGGCGATGCCGGCAGGGCCAGGGCCAGGACGGCAGCGGAGAGAAGGGCGGACTTCAGCAGGGGGAAGGGACGCATGGGAGCCTCACGATGCGGGAACCCTTTGATCTATAGACCCGCCCGCGTGGACAAGGAACGCCATCCGGTGTTCTAGGAGCCCCATGAGCGAAACCGCCCTGAAAAGTGGCACCGGCCCGGTGCCCGGCCCCCGCAACCTCATTACCGATGTGCCCGGCCTTGCCGTCGGCCAGGCG
>JBMOEP010000244.1:0-3543 GCA_049314675.1 Phenylobacterium sp. | reverse complement strand
CGGAGGCGCTCCACACTCCGCAGAGCCTCGCCATCGCCATTTTCGGCGGCGCGGGAGTACCAGACATAGGCCTGGCGCAGGTCACGAGGAACGCCCATGCCCCGCTCGTAGACGACGCCGAGGTTGAACTGGCTACCCACGAGGCCTGCTTCGGCGGCGCGGCGGAACCAGCTGACGGCGACCTCGGGATCGCGCGGCCCATCCTGTCCGTTCATCAGGGCCAGGGCATAGAGGTGCATGGAGACGCGGTCGCCAGACTCCGCAGCACGACGGAGCCAGGAGCGGGCCAGGACGGGATCCCGGGCGACGCCCGCCTCGCCCTTGCGGTACAGCTCGGACATCAGGGCCATGGAGGGTCCATGCCCGGATTCGGCCAGGGTCCGGACCTGGCTGAGCACATCAGGGCGTCCGGCCTTCAGGTCGGCCTGGGCCTTGCGAAACCTTGCGTCCAGCCCCGAAGCCGGTGCTGCAGGCGATGGGCGGACCGGCGTCTTGGCCTCAAGTGGGGTCTGGAGTGGGGCCTGCATCTGGGCCTGGGCCGTCGCCGCCGGAGTCACGCCGGGCGCGGGTGCGAGGGCGACGGCGGCGCGAACTGGCTCAGAGGGGCGCCGGGGTACCGAGGCCAGGACGTCCGGCTCTGTCCGGGCCCCGCCCTTCTCGGCAGTGCGGCTGTCGACCACGGCCAGGACGCCATAGCCGACGAGGGAGACGGATATGCAGAAGACCGCCAGGGAGACCAGACCTGGTCCTGCGAACCTGCGGGGCCGGAGCGCTGTCCGGGGGGGCGACAGGTCGAAGCCCGGCAGGACGGCTTCCTCGGGCTCGGAAGCCCGTGCCGGATCTCCCGCACCCCGCGCCGTCGCCGCACGGGCGGCAGCCAGGAGGTCGATCGGCCATTCATCGCCGCGCCCGTCTTCGGCATCACCCGGAAAGACAGAGGCCTCGACAGAAGGCTCCGATGGGACAGCCTCGGTTTCGTCGTCGTCGAAGAGCGAAAGGAGCCGCGATTCTTCCTCCAGCAGGGGACTTGGCCTGCCGGCGGAGGGCGACGATACGGGGCGGGGAAAGTGAGCGTCGAGACGCAGCCGGGCCTCTTCCAGCAGGCGGGCGGTCCGGTCTTCGCTCCTCCGGATCCGCTGCGTGATTTCGTCGCCGTCGGCCGTGTCGCCGGTCCCCACCACCAAAGCATGGGTGAGGGGTCCGTCGGTCCGCAGACCCATACCCATACGGTCGTTGATGCGTGCGATTTCCTCGCCCAGGCGGGCGACAGAAGCGGCCTGGGAAGGGTCGGCGCGGGATAGCCGGCTGGCCAGGATCTCGCTGATGCGCTCGGCCTCATCGGCCGGGTGGCGCTCTATTTCCGCCGGGGTCTCGGGAGGCTGCACCGAACGATCAAGTCCAGCGTCCCGCAGGCCCGCCGACTGGCGTTCCACGCGCCTGACCTTCTCGGACAGTTCGGCGACAGAGCGTTCCAAATCGCCAATCCGATGGCTAGCGGTTTCGGAAAGATCGCGCGTCATCTCCTCCCGGGCGGCGTCCAGGCGTTCCCCGAGCCGGAATGACATTTCCCGTAGGCGGCTCTCGACCCCCTCACCAGCGCCGGCCTCAAGGTTGGCAAGCCTCTGGTCCAGACCGCCGAAGGCGTCATGCAGGGCGCTCATCGCCGCCGCCGTCCGGTCCTGGATCTCGCCGATCCGGATGGCCACCTGGTCCATCCCCGCTGACGCCGGGGGCCGGGTCTCGGCCCGTTCGAGGCGGGCCCGGAAGGTCTCGAGGGTCTCCTGGGTGCGCACTTCGCCCTCGCGCATCTGCACCGACAGGCGGCCAAGGGCAGACTCCAGCGCCCTCAAGACCCCTTCATAACGGTCCGCACGCGGTTCCGGCCGGGGCGCGGCGGCTGGCCGAACCACCGACGGCTCCAGGCGACTGAAGGTGGCGCGCACCGAGCGATCGAGGCTGGCGAGGGCTTCGCCTGTTCGCGCCTCAGCGCCATCCAACCTGTCGGCGAGCCGGTCAAGGACTTGGGAAAGGCGATGCAACTCGCCCTCGGGGCGGTCAAAGGGATCGCGGATGACCGGGGCCGGTGCGGAACGCACCTGACGGTTGGCTCCCGCAACAGGGCCTGCGCCGGGTCCCACGACAGGGGTAGGGGCCTCGCCATCGAGAATCGACCGGTTGAGCCATTCGCCCAAGGTCATGCCGGCCCGCGCCGCCAGTTCCTTGGCGACTTCCCGGGCCCGGGGGTCGATTCCCTTGACGCTCCATGGCGCCCCTGACGACATCCGAATCGCTCTCCCGCTGGCCAACCTATGGTGTAGCCAGCCGGCTTTCGGGTGTAAACGCGCTGTTAACCCGTAGACGTCGGACGGTCGCGACGCGCTGTGGATAGATGTCAGGTCCAGGATTCAACCGGCAGGAGATTCAACCCTTGGATGTCAGGATAACCCTTCTGGCCATGCTCCTGTCGGCCGGCCTCGCGGCCTTCGCGGGTTGGCGGGGCGCGCGTCCCCCCGACCTGGTCAGGGGACCCCGGATGATCCCCTGGCGGCCGATCATGGTCACATCGGCGATGGCCCTGCTGTTATTCTTAGTCCACCTCGTGAACCTGCTCGGCGTTACGACGGGACCGACGTCGATGTAGCGAGGCCGGAGGCCTCACCCTTGCGCGGCCGCCGGGTCAGGCCCGCAAAGCCACCGGAAGTCAGCAGGCCCACGTCGGCAAGCATCAGGGCGATGGCCCACTTGGCCGGGCCGGCCGCATAGCGGGGCTCCCAGTCGGGATGGAACTTGTCCTTGTAGCTGCGTACGCCCTGGAAATTGTAGACGTCCTCCCCCAGGTCGAACATCAGGCGTCCCACCCGCGTCATCACCGGTGCCAGGGGCCGGTCTTCCAGGCCTGCGAGGGGCGCATTGCCAAAATCCAGGTGGGCGTAGCCCTGCTCCCGGCCCCAGCCGATAAGCTCGACGAACAGGAAGTCCATGATCCGTTTGGGTGCAGCCTGGCTGTAGCGCATGAGGTCGATGGCGAAGGCCTCGCAGCAGGCGGTCGGCCAGAGATTGGCGAAGGCGACGATGCGCCCTTCCCAACGGGCCACGGCAACAGGGAAGGCCTTAAGGTAGCTCGGCTGGAACCCTCCGAGGGAGAAGGCCTTGTCACCACCGGACTGGCCTTGCAGCCATTCGTCGGAAATGGCGGCCAGCTCCGGCAGGCAGGCCTCGACGGCGTCGGGCGGTATGACCTCGAAGGTGGCCCCGGCGTCGCGGACCTGGCGCCAGGCCCTGCGAATCTTGGCCCGCGTCTGGCCGTCGAAGGCGAAGTCCTGGAGAGGCAGGCGGGCGCATTCCCCGATCTTCTGGATCGAGAAACCAAGTTCGACCACGTCCGGCAGATCCTCCGGACCGATACCGTAGAGTCCCGGACGCGCGGCGTGGGCGTCGGCCATCTCCCGGAATCGCCAGAGCAACTCGAGCCGCTCATCCCGGCGGCCGACAGGTCCGCCCATGGCGACCCAGGACCGCCCCCGGACCCCAAACATCAGGAAG
>JBMOEP010000243.1:0-3573 GCA_049314675.1 Phenylobacterium sp. | reverse complement strand
CGGCGGCGGTCACGGCTTGGGCTCCGCAGGCGCCGGACCGGTGCCCTCGGTGGCGGCTTGGGCGGCGGCGACGGCGTCGCGGGCCTTCTGCAGGCGGGCGTTGTTGACCTCCGCCTCCCGGCGCATGGCGGCCTGGACCTCGGGCCTTTGCTGGACGGGTAGCGAGCCGAAGGGGCCGGGCGAGCGCGCGCCCAGGCCCTGGGGCCAGACCAGGGCCAGGACGATGAGGGCGGCGGCGACCAGGGCCAGGCCGGGATAGAAGACGCGGTCGGACATCTTCCCTACATACCGCCTTGAGAGCCCGGGGGCCACCAGCGACACGCGCCCGGCCTTGACGCCGCCCGAAGCCGGCCCTAGCCCGACCGGGACCCTGGATGGAGTGCCCCCATGCCGACCCTGATCCTGCTGCGACACGGCCAGAGCCAGTGGAACCTGGAGGACCGGTTCACCGGATGGGTGGATGTCGACCTGACCGCCGAGGGCGAGGCCCAGGCGCGCAAGGGTGGCCAGCTGATGAAGGCGGCGGGCCTGCAGGTCGACCGGGCCTACAGCTCCGTCCTGACGCGGGCGATCCGGACCCTCTGGCTGGCCTTGGCGGCGGCGGGCCAGGCCTTCGTGCCCGAGACCAAGGACTGGCGCCTGAACGAGCGCCACTATGGCGGCCTGACCGGCCTGAACAAGACCGAGACCGCCGAGAAGCACGGTGCCGAGCAGGTGCGGATCTGGCGGCGGTCCTACGACACCCCGCCGCCACCCCTGCCACCCGGCGGCGAGTGGGACTTCTCCCGCGATCGTCGCTACGCCGGCCTCGGCCTGCCGGATACCGAGAGCCTGAAGACGACGCTGGAGCGGGTGGAACCCTACTGGACCGCCGAGATCGCCCCGAAGCTGGCGGCGGGTGAGACCGTGATGGTGGCGGCCCACGGCAATTCGCTGCGGGCCATCGTCAAGCTGATCTGGGGCCTCTCCCCCGAGGGGATCATGGAGGTCGAAATCCCCACCTCGAACCCGCTGGTCATCGAACTGGACGCGGCCCTAAGGCCGGTCTCCGCCCGCTACCTGGACGCCGACCGGGCCCAGCCCCTGCCGCCTACGCCTTGAACCCCGAGGCGGAAATCCAGGCCATGCGGCGGGCCATCGCCCTGGCCCGGCCCGGCGTGGGCCGGACGGGCGACAATCCCTCCGTCGGCTGCGTCATCCTCGGCCCGGAGGGGATTGTCGGCGAGGGTGCGACGGCCGACGGCGGCCGCCCCCACGCGGAGGACCTTGCCCTCTCCGCGGCAGGCGATGCGGCCCGCGGTGCCGTCGTCCTGGTGACGCTGGAGCCCTGCGCCCGTCGCTCGGGGACGGGAATCTCCTGCACCGACCACCTGATCGCCGCCGGCGTGCGCCGGGTGGTGATCGCCTGCGCCGACGCCTCGGTCTTTGCCGCCGGGGAGGGCGCCGAACGCCTGAAGGCTGCGGGCGTCGAGGTGGTTACGGGACTTCTCGAGGCCGAGGCCCTGCCCCTCTACGCCGCCTACCGACCCGCCAGCCGCCCTTAAACCGTCCCTTAATCGCTGTGCGCCAGAGTCGACTCCACTCAGGGGGCCCTCGTCGAAGGCATGTCTCTGCCGCCCACACACCTGCACGACATCCCGACGCTATCGCAGGCGGAAGCGGATGATATCTGCCGCAAGCACAAGCGCTTTATCTCGGGCCTTCCGAATGGACTGCGCGGCAACCTGTCCTGGCGAAACCTGTCGGGGCTGAAGCTGGCGGGGCGCGACCTGACGGGTGCGGACCTCACAGGCGCCCTCCTCTACGGCACCAACCTGAAGGGAACCCAGCTCGACAACGCCAATCTCTACGGTGCCGACCTCCAGAACGCCGATCTGAGCAAGGCTTCCCTGCGGCGGGCCGACCTGAGGGGCGCGTGCCTGCGCAATGCAAACCTGACCCACGCGGATCTCTTCGAGGCCGACCTTCGGGAAGGCGCCATGGCATTTGGCGACCGGAAACTCGGCCTGCGCATGGTGGAGCATGTCCACCGGACGGAGGACGACCAGGGCCCGAACCTGAGCGGGGCCAATCTGGCGCGGTCCAAGCTGTCAGGCCTTGATGCCGTGCGCTCGGACTTCACAGGCGCTGTCCTGCGGGGAGCATGTCTTACGCGGGCCCAGCTCAAGCACTGCATCATGACCGGTGCCGACATGACCGGTGCAGACCTGGCCCAGGCTGACCTGAGGGGCGCCGACCTGCGCGACGTCATCTTGCTGGGCGCCAATACCCAGGCCTGGGATGTCAACAAGGCCGACCTGCGAGGGGCGCTGACGAATGATCCCGCCGTTCAGGTCTCGGGCGAAGTCACGCTTGAGGTCCAGGTTCGCGAACATGCGCGCTGGTGCACCTCCGAAGGCGCGGCGGGGACGCCCACGGTCTTCGATGGCGTTGACCTCCGGAACCTCAGGAACCTGCGGGGATACAACCTGACCGCCATCTCTGCCCGGAAGGCCGTCTTCTATGCCCTCGACATGGAAGGTATCCAACTTCAGGGCGCTCGGCTCGAGGGGGCGGATCTTCGCGGCTGCAACCTGAGGCGCGCCGACCTCAGGGGTGCCCGGCTGACCGGTGCCCTGATGGCGGGGGCGGACCTCAGGTCGGCCCGGCTGGAGCCCCTGGTCCTGGAGGGTAGCCGCCTGCTGCCCACCGACCTGACCTCAGCCGACCTCCGGCGGGTGAATTTCTCCGGCGCTGACCTGAGGTCGGCCATCCTGAATGATGTCGACCTCCGGCAGGCGGTCCTGACGGACGCCAACCTCAAGGACGCGCAGATGGCGTTCCGGGAGTCCTTTGGCCTCAAGGGTGCCCAATAGCCTGAGCTGGACTGAAAGCAAGGCGGGCGGCACCTTGCAGCACCGCCCGCCGAAGTCCTTTGGCCGTGCCGCGGGTCAGGCGGCCTTTTCGCCCTCGATGAGGGGGCTGGAGGCGGTGGCGATCTCGATGCGGCGGGGCTTGAGGGCCTCGGGCAGTTCGCGACGGAGCGAGATCGAGAGCAGGCCATCCGACAGATGGGCGTCGGTGACCACCACATAGTCCGCAAGCTGGAACCGACGTTCGAAGTCGCGCTCGGCCAGGCCGCGATGCAGGAACCTGCGGCCGGCGTCGTTGGCCGTCTTGCGGCCCTGGACCGTGAGCAGGTTCTCCTTCACCTCCACGTTCAGCTCTTCAGAGCGGAAACCGGCGACGGCGATCTCGATTCGGTAGGCGTTTTCGTCAGTCCGCTCGATGTTGTAGGGCGGGTAGCCGGAGGCCTGGTCGACCGTCGCGGTCTCCAGGATCTGTGCCAGGCGGTCGAAGCCGACCACGGAGCGATAGAGGGGGGAAAAGTCGATCGTACGCATGGGAGTTACATCCTTCTTGAGTAAGCAAGGTTGCGGTTTCAGGGTTGGGTCGTGCGTGCGCCGAAGCCTCACGCCACCCAAAAGGCCCGGCCATCCGGCGCCTTCGGGTTAGAAATGGGCACCGGGGCCGGCGGTTCAAGGACCTCCACCCGTGTCGAATTGTTTACAATTTTGAATGGCAACGTCATTC
>JBMOEP010000242.1:0-3574 GCA_049314675.1 Phenylobacterium sp. | reverse complement strand
TCGATCGCTGGCATCAGGGCCAGCACCACCGGAAAGGTGAAGGCCGCAGCGCTGATGGCGATGATCCCGGCTTCGACGGGAGGCGTGTCGGTGGGCCCGGGCGATGGGTCGAACCACATCACCTTGACCAGGCGCAGGTAGTAGAAGGCGGCGATGACGCTGCCGACCAGGGCCGCAACAGCGGCCCAGAGCAGGATGGGATCCCCGGCATTCACTGCCGCCTTGAAGACATAGTACTTACCCCAGAACCCGGCGAAGGGCGGCAGGCCAAGACCCGACAGGGCGAAGATGGTCAGGGACAGGCTGAGCCAGGGACGCTGCTGGAAGAGACCCGCCATGTCCCCGAGGGTCTCGAGGGGCCGGCCGTTACGCGACAGGGCGGAAAGGCAAGCGAAGAAGCCCATCACCGAGACGCTGTAGAGAGCCATGAAGACCAGCATGGCCTGGACCCCCTCGGCGGTGCCCGCCGCAAGGCCAAGGATCGCGTATCCGACATTGGCAATGGAGGAATAGGCCCACAGGCGCTTCAGGTTGGTCTGGGCCAGGCCCGCCAGGGCCCCCACGGCCACGGAGGCCAGGGCGATCAGGATGAGGACCTGGCGCCACTGGGGGATGGCTTCGGGGAAGGCCTCAGCCAGGACCCGGGCAAAGAGCAGCATGGCGGCCAGCTTCGGCGCCCCGGCGAAATAGGCCACCACCGGCGTCGGCGCGCCCTCGTAGACGTCGGGGGTCCACATGTGGAAGGGCGCGGCCGAGACCTTGAAGGCAAGCCCGCAGATCATGAAGACGAGGCCGAACAGAACGCCGGTTCCGGCCTGCCCCTGCACCGCCGCCGCAATGGCGTCAAAGCGGATGGAGCCGGAGAAGCCGTAGACGAGGGAGGCCCCGTAGAGCAGCAGGCCCGAGGACAGGGCACCCAGAACGAAGTATTTCAGGCCGGCCTCCGAGGCCTTGGCGTCATCCCTCTGCAGGGCGGCCAGGACGTAGAGGGCCAGGGACTGGAGTTCCACGCCGATATAGAGGGACAGGAGGTCGCCCGCCCCCGCCATCATCCCCATGCCGAGGGCAGCCAGGAGGATGAGCACCGGGAACTCGAAAAGCCGGATCCCCCGCCGGGCGAACCAGCTCTGTCCAAGGGGGATCGCCACCAGACTGCTGAGATAGATCACCACCTGGGCGAAGACCGAGGCCGCGTCGGCCACCAGGGCCCCCTCGAAGGCCAGTCCTCTGGGGCCCGTGGCGGCCGCGAAGGTCGCGACAGCCAGGGCGGCCATGGCCCCAAAGCCGACCACCCGGTCCGGGCGCGGCAGGAAGGCGCCTACGACCAGCAGGGCGAGCGCCGCTCCGGCGAGGATGAGCTGGGGCGCAGCGAGGGCGAGGTCAGTGGTGAACATGGCGGTTTCCTTCGACCTCCCTCAGTGACCAACCGCAGTGCGGAAGGCGTCAAGAAGGCCGTCGACCGAACTGGCGGTAACGTTGAAGATGAGGCCAGGCTGGAAGCCGAGCCAGAGGGTTGCGATCACCAGCGGTGCAAAGATCAGCATCTCGCGAAGGTTCATGTCGGTGATCTCGGCGAGGGCCGGGTTGGTCATCTCGCCCAGGACGACCCGCCGGTAGAGGCTGAGGGCGTAGACCGCTGAAAGAATGACGCCCGTAGAGGCCGCGACCGCCGTCCAGGTGGAGCTGAAATAGACGCCCGTCAGGGTCATGATCTCGCCCACGAAGCCCGACGTGCCGGGAAGGCCGACATTGCCCATGGTGAAGAGCAGGAAGACCGCAGCAAAGACCGGCATGCGATTCACAAGGCCGCCGTAGAAGGCGATCTCGCGGGTGTGCATGCGGTCGTAGACGACGCCCACGCAGAGGAAGAGTGCGCCGGAGATAACCCCGTGGCTCAACATCTGGAAGATAGCACCCTGCACGCCGATCGCGTTGAAGGAAAAGATGCCCATGGTCACGAAGCCCATGTGGGCCACTGACGAATAGGCGATCAGCTTCTTGATGTCGGTCTGCCGGAAGGCCACCAGCGAGGTGTAGATGATGGCGATGGCCGACAGGGCGAAGACCAGGGGCGCAAAGGCCTGGGAGGCGTCCGGGAACATGGGCAGGCTGAAGCGCAGGAAGCCATAGCCCCCCATCTTCAGGAGGATGCCCGCCAGGATGACCGAACCGGCGGTGGGCGCCTCGACGTGGGCGTCAGGAAGCCAGGTATGGACCGGCCACATGGGCATCTTCACCGCGAAGGAGGCGAAGAAGGCCAGCCAGAGCCAGGTCTGCATCCAGGGCTCGAACCGGAAGGCCAACAGGTCCGGGATGGAGCTGGTGCCTGAGGTGCCGATCATGGCCAGGACGGCGGCCAGCATCAGGACCGAACCCAGCAGGGTATAGAGGAAGAACTTGAAGGCGGCGTAGACCCGCCGCTTGCCGCCCCAGATCCCGATGATCAGGAACATGGGCGCCAGGCCGAACTCGAAGAAGGTGTAGAAAAGCACCAGGTCGAGGGCGCAGAAGACGCCGATCACGAGAGTCTCGAGCAGCAGGAAGGCGACCATGTAGGAGGTCACCCTCTGGTTCACCGACGTCCAGGACGCTGCGATGCAGATGGGCGTCAGGAAGGCCGTCAGGAAGACGAACAGGATGGAGATCCCGTCCACGCCCATCCGGTAGTGGACACCCGCGAACCAGGGGATGTCCTCGACGAACTGGAAGCCGGGATTGGCGGCGTCGAACCTCATCATCAAGAGGACGCACAGGCCCAGGGTGACAAGGCTGGTGACCAGCGCGATCCAGCGCGCGGTCCCGTCGCCCCCGATCGAGGCCGGACGACCCGCCCGGAGGGCGAGGAGAAGGGCCGCCCCGATCGCAGGCGCGAAGGTGATGAGGGAAAGGATGCCGGTCATGGTCACGCCCTCCTCAAGCCCGCCAGGCCCAGAGGGCAAAGGTCAGGAGACCCGCCACCCCGAGCAGCATGACGAAGGCGTAGTGATAAAGGTAACCGGTCTGAAGCTGGCCGGTACGGCGACCCAGGGCGTAGGAGACGGCGGAAACGCCGTCGGGGCCCAGGCCGTCGATGATCTTCTGGTCCCCGACCTTCCAGAACAGGTCGCCCAGCAGGCGGGCCCCGCGGACGAAGGTGGCCTGGTAGAGTTCGTCGAAGAACCACTTGTTGTAGAGGAAGGCCCAGACCGGTCCCTTGCGGGCAGCGAGGCGCGCGCCCATGCCCTCCTTGGCGATGTAGACATACCAGGCGGTCGCAAAGCCGATGGCCGAAACCACCAGGGGCGCCCAGAGCACCCAGGTCGGGGCGTGATGGGCATGCTCGAGCACCTTGTTGGCCGGTCCATTCACGATGGCGCCGCGCCAGAAGGCATCTCGACCGTCGCCCACGAACTTGTCCACGAAGACATAGCCGGCGGCCAGGGCACCCACCGAAAGGGCCAGGATCGGTGCCAGCATGGACACCGGGCTCTCGTGCGGCTTGTGGGCACCGTGGCCGTGCCCGTGATCCGCGTGGGCGTGGTCATCGTGCACAAGGGCGGCATGGGCATGAGCGTCGGGGACATGGGTATCGGGG
>JBMOEP010000241.1:0-3590 GCA_049314675.1 Phenylobacterium sp. | reverse complement strand
GCCGCAGGCGCGCCAGCCCGCGGGAAATATGTGACTTTACTGTGCCCTCCGGCCAGCCCAGGGCCAGTGCAATCTCCGAAGCGGTATAGCCGGCACCATGCTGGAGGCTGACGCAAAGCCGCTGAGCCTGAGGAAGCCGCTCGAGAGCCGAGTCGAGGTCCAGGGCTTGCCCGATGTCCGGGGCGGGTGAATAGGCCTCGGGCGCGTGTTCCAGAGGCTCCAGGCGCGCACGTGACCGGACGACCCGCAAGTAGCGCCGGGCGGCGATCCTGCGCACCCAAGCGACGAACAGACCCTCCCCGCGATAGTCTCCGATCCGCTCAAAGGCGATGACCAGGGCGTCCTGGGCAAGGTCATCTGCAAGGTCGGCGGGAGCCCCCATTCGCCGCAGGAAGCTCCGCAGCTGGGGTAGGCTCCGTCGGACCAGGACCGCGAAGGCCCCGGTGTCGCCCGCCGCAGCGCGGCTTGTAAGGATGGCGTCGGGAACCCCCTCCTCTGTGTATGACGAAGGGAAGGCCACAGGATCAGGACGACTTGCGGCCCAGGAAGTGCAGGAGGACCCCGGCAATGCCAATGCAGGCAGGAATGGCGGCAACGCCTGTCAGTGCCGTGCGCGCATCCGTATCCATCGAACCCATGACCTGACCGAAGATGGCGAGACCGATCCCGACGAACAGGGCGATCAGTCCCCAGCGCAGGTCGCTGGGCGGCTGGGAACGCGGGGTCTGGCGCGTCACCAGGTCGACAAGTTCCGGAGGTGCAGGCTGACCCTGGCGCATGGCCAGTTCGATGGTCTCGTGGACACGGGCGCGCTTGCGAGCCTGGAAGTACTGGCTACCCAGCACGATGGCGGCGATGAAGCCGAAAACGATGAAGATCTTAAGGACGTCTCCGACCATGAGTTTGCTCCCTGGCTGTGGCGGTCCTTGATGGACCCAATATGCCTAGGAGCCTCCGGAGGCCGTTCCGGATGCAATCCGGGGGATCACGCTTTCGTGATCACCCCGGACGCTCTTGGAGATCAGTCCCGCAGGCTGGCCGGAACGATGCCGCCGTTCTTCTCAAGCGCGACCCAGACAGCCTTGATCAGGGCCATATTCTGTTCAGCGCTGCCGTGGGCGCCCGCATTCACGGCGAGTTCGCCGGCAAGTTCCTTGCGGGCGTTCAGGCTGGAGTCGATGTCGAGCATCTTCAGGAGGTCGACGATCGAGGTCCGCCAGTTGCCACCGCCGCCCTTCGAGGCCGCAAGCGCGGCCAGCACGGCTTCCACGTCGACCGGGGCTACAGGCGCGGGTGGGGGTGCAGCAGCGGCAGCCGGCGCAGCCGGGGCCGCCGCAACGGGCTTGGGTTTGGGCGGAAAGATCTTGCCCATGATGGAACTGAAAATGCCCATGGCGGTCTCCTGATAGGGTGTGTGCCCGATCCCAGCGACCGGTGCGCTGAAGTTCATGCCGACTTCCACGGATTTCACAATCCGCTTGATTGGATAAGTTGATAAGAGTTATTTTATAACATAATTGAAACCCAGGCGCCGGACACCTGAATGACCAAGCTCGACCCCAACGTGCTTTCCGCCAGCGTCCTCGGCCTGGTCCTTGCCGGAACCGCCGCACATGCGGCGGAAACCGGGACCCGGAAGCCCACAGAAGTCGAAGAGATCGTGGTCACGGCCGCGCCTTACCCGGTATCGCTCGACACCATCACGACCAGCGTCACCATTCTCTCGGCAGAGACCTTGAGCCTTGCGCCACCTGCGGGCCTAGGAGATCTCCTGGCTGGCCTCCCTGGCCTGAGATCCACCGCCTATGGGCCCGGGGCCAGCCGGCCTGTGATCCGCGGCCTGGCCGGTCCCCGGGTGCTCCTGCTGCAGAATGGCGTCGGTATGGTGGACGCCAGTTCCCTGTCCCCCGACCATGCGGTTCCGAGCGAAGCAGGCCAGGCCAGCCGCATCGAGGTGCTGAGAGGCCCATCTACCCTTGCCTACGGCGGTTCAGGCATCGGTGGCGTGGTCAACGTGATGGATGACCGGGTGCCTTCCCGGCGGCCCGCCGACCGGATCGAGGGACGAGGCGCCCTGGCATGGTCAAGCGTCGACAATGGCCGTTCCGCTTCCCTCGCCGCGAACATCGGTGTCGGTGCTCTTGTCCTGGCGGTGGACGGCGCAACCCGCCGGTCCGGGGACTACTCCACGCCGGGAACCCCGGTCTCCAATCGCCTCGCGGCAGCGACGGGCCTGGAGCCGACTTCGGAAACCAAGCAGCGGAATGTCTCGGTCGAGGCCGATTCCTGGGGCGTCGGCGGCTCCATCGTCAGCGACTCCGGAGGATTTCTGGGCCTGTCGGTGAAGCGCACCGACACCGGCTATGGGGTGCCCTTCGCCCAGGTCGTCAGCGATCCCCCTCCCGAGACCCTTCGGCTGCACATGAAGCAGACCCGATGGGACCTCCGCGGCGAGTCCCCGTTCGCCGAGGGCTGGCTGGAAAAGATCAGGCTCTCCGTCGGTCATGCCGACTATGAACATGCGGAGATCGAGGTCGACGCAGGTGCAGTGGGAACCCGCTTCCTGTCTAACGGAACCGAAGGCCGCCTGGAGTTCGTCATGCGCGGTTCGGCGGACCGCCAGGGTGCCTTCGGGATCCAGGGGCTGACCCGCAGCTTCGAGGCCATCGGCGACGAGGCCTTCATCCCGGTCGTGGAGATCAACGAACTCGGTGCCTTCACCCTGCAGCGCTTCGAGTTTGGCCAGGGCGGCGTCGACGCCGGACTGCGGCTCGACACCCGCGAGCTGAGGGCCAAGCTGGAGGGCCGGGAGACCAGCCCTCCGGGCGCTGAGTCCGGGCTGGACTGGGCGACGACCCGCGACACCCGGTCCTTTTCGAATGTCTCCGCGTCAGCTGGGCTATTCTGGAAGCCCTCGGATCCGGTCTTCCTGGCGGCGACCTTCTCCCTGAGCGGCCGCGCGCCCACTGAGTTCGAGCTGTTTGCCGACGGCCCGCATGGCGGGACCTCGACCTGGGAACTCGGGGACCCGACCCTGGAGTCGGAAACCGCACTGTCCCTTGAGGTGACCCTGCGGTGGACGGGCCCGGATACCCGGATCGAGGCGCATACCTGGGCCGCCCGGTTCGATGGCTTCATCGAGGAGCGGCCGACGGGCGAGACCTGGGAGGACCTGCCGGTTTTCCTCTACCAGCAGTCCGACGCCGACTTCACCGGTCTGGAGCTTGAAGCCGAACAGACCCTCCTCCGCCGCGACGCCGGCCTCCTCATTGGCCGGGTTTCAGCCGATGTCGTGCGCGGGGATACGGCCTACGGCGCACCGCCCCGCATCCCAGCCTACGGGGTCACCGGAGAGATCGCCTGGCGATCCAACGCATTCGACGCAGCGATCGAGGTCCGCCATGTCGGAGACCAGACCCGCACGGCACCCTTCGAGCTGCAGACGGATGGCTCCACGGCGCTGAACGCGACCCTGGCCTGGCGGCCGGTCCCTAACGCCCCTGTGACGCTCAGCCTCCGAGGCCGGAACCTGACCAATGCCGAGATCCGCGAGCACGCTTCCTTCCTGAAGGACATAGCGCCCTCCCCGG
>JBMOEP010000240.1:0-3642 GCA_049314675.1 Phenylobacterium sp. | reverse complement strand
CCAGATCTCGCGGTTCGCGGTTCGGTCCCAGGCCCAGCCCTGGCCCTCGAAACCGACATTCACGGTCGCGACGTGCCGTAGAACCGATCCCGCCTTTGGCAGGGCCAGGACGTAGAGCTCCGGGGCATCATGGCCTGAGATATAGAGCAGGCCGTCGTCACCCCAGCCGCCGCCGGAGCTGGACGTTGGGGCGAGCCGTTCGAGTACCGAGGGCGGAAAGACCCAGCTCTCCATGCGCCGCCATTGGTCATCAAACCGGACGAGGGTGGTGGAGGTATGATCGCGCCCGGGCTGGCCACCGCGCTCGTTGTAGTTGGCGAAGAGCCCCCACCAAGCCCCGTCCTTTCGGTCGATCCAGGTCAGGGAGCCGCTCTGTTCGCCGAGGCTGACGGAGTCAACATGGGCCAAGGTCCGCGGATTGAACACCTCAACTGAGGACACCATGGGCAGGTGGGGGAAGTTGGAATGGGCGCACATCAGCCGGGCGTCGTGCACGATGCAGGCTTTGAGATGGACGAACAGGGTCGGGTCACCCGCCCATTCAGCAAGCTTGGCACCGTCCGCCTTGGCGTAGCGGCCCAGCCGTGTGTTGACCACGGCGAAGAAGTCTTTGCCCGCGGCCGCGGCGCCCTGGCCAGCCTCGCGGATGCCCGGATAACGGCGCAGTTCAACCGAGGCGAAGGTCGGTGGAGCGGGCGGCTGGGGCAGGGGCCGCTCCGCCCGGCGCGGATAGTTGGCCAGGGGCGGGATCGGCCGAGGTTCTGCCGGCTGGGCGACCTTCGGGCGATCCTGACCCTGGGCGGCGGCGGCGCAGCCCAAGGCGAAGGCGGCAAGCACAGTGGCGGCGAGAAGGGTTCTGGGCATTCAGTGTCTCCAATCCGCCCCCGCTGGGGTTGAGCATGGCGGAGCCGTGAAACAAGTTCGGGGCCTAGGTCAGCGTCCAACCAAGTCCTAATCCTTCACGATAGACTGCAGACATGACGATGCCTTGTCAGAGCCCAGGCAATTTCGAGCCGGACCGGCAGACACGCTGATCAGACTCGGCAGAGGCGCGGGTTCCGCACCCTCCGGCCCGCCGTCCATTGGACGAGGCGCGCCGCCTCAGGGTCGAACCCCGTCGGAAATCGGTCGGGCTCGGACACCAAGGTGATTGGCCGAGGGGCGTTCACGCCCGGGTACGCCAGTATGGATCGGGCGGTTCAGTACAAGATGTCCGTTCGCAGACTCGACCACCATGGTGGTGGATCCGCCGCCATCGAGATTGATCGCGTCCCTGGCCCCCAACGAAATGAGAATGTCGGTCAGCTCGTCAAGATTGGCACCCTCACTGAAGCCCGGCTGACGTCCATCGACGGTCACAAGCCAGGCCAGCCGCCGTCGGGCGTCGAGACCCAGGGCGGTCCTCGGGTGACGGGCTGCGCCATAGGTGGCGTCAAAGGTCGTGTAGGCAAGGCGCCGACCGTCCTTGAGCAGACGGGGCCCGGCCGCCATGGCTTCGCGCACCCTTGGGCCACAGTCCTGCCCATCCCTGATCACCACCTTGGCCTCGCCCCAGATGCAGAGGATGGAATTGACGCGCCGGTCGAGGTCCGGTTCGATCGGCGACACAACCCGCCCGTTGTGGATCGCGGCTCCCGACACATCCGTCCCCTGTCCAGGCTGGGGGATGTAGTCATCGCCCCCGGGCGATCCGCCCGAAAACGGCAGGAAATAACCTCCGTTCACGGCCGCTTGCCAGTCGTTGGCCGCGAGCGCCTCGGACGTCTTCAGCGCCCGGTACTCGTGACCCTCGCTGGGATCTCCCGGCGTGACGACCAGCGACACACCTGGAGCCGCCAGATCTATCTGCAGCACATGGATCGCCATTGGGACCGGACCTGTGGCGGGCAGGGTCTGATGCGACACGCCCTTGAACAGCGCGACCGAGGGCGCCGAGGCAGGTGCGCGCTCAGGGACTGTGCTACAGGATGCGACTGCGATCACCACAGTTGCGAGGCATGCCTTAATGATTACGGAAGCCTTAGATGTCATAAAACACTCGTTTGTATTTCGAAGTCATTGATCAAGAACAGTATTATGAGAACCGGACCTCAATCGCCAGATTTTCGGATATTGACTGATACATTCTGGTCACGCAACAACTCTGTATAGTCGCAAAAAATTCTCTCATTCTTGATCTAAAATTCACGCGATCAATGCGCTGTTGTCATCATTCATTGCGAGGGAACTAGGAGGTATTAGCTCGATGTTTCGGGCGGGCCCCTGACAGGGGCGGGCCCTTTGGGGATTTGACTTCATGACGCCTTCGCTGCGGACCCTGCTCATGACAATGAGCAGTCTTGTCGTTCTGTCGTCCCTCCCGGGCCAGGCCTTCGCCCAGTCGGTTGGCACCGAACAAAAGGCCCCGGATATCGATGAAGTTGTCGTCGTCGGTTATCGCGCCCAGAATGAACAGGCGATCCAGGCACGTCGGGAGGACGACCGGATTGCTGACTACCTCGCGGCTGACGACCTCGGCAGCCAGCCCGACTACAATATCTCTGATGCGCTCAGGCGCCTGCCAGGCGTTCAGACCGTGTTCGATGAGGACGAAGGCAAGTTCGTCTCGATCCGCGGCCTGAACCCCAGCTACACCCTGGGTGCCTTCGACGGCGCGACGATCGCCACCTCCGAACGCTCAAACCGACAGCTCAACATGGAAGCGATCCCCTCGGGTGCGATCCGCCAGGCGGTCGTGACCAAGTCGCGGACGCCCGACGTCGATGGCAATGCGATCGGCGGCACGCTGAACCTCATCACGCGCTCGCCCTTCGACTCGGCCGGGTTTTATCTCGCGGGCACAGCCTCGGTCGGGATGTCCTCCGACACTGTCGTCCCCGGCAAGGGTTTCAGCCGAGACTATGACGATGCGCCGAACTGGCGCGTCGATGCGACGATGTCGCAACGCTTCGGGAGCAGCGGCGAGTTCGGCCTGCTGGTCGGGCTGAACTATCTTCAGCGTAACCGCGACCAGGAGAGGCTCCTGCCTCAGCAGGTCCAGCCCTCCATTTCCGCGACCCCGACGCCTGTGGGGACGCCGACGGCCTCTGGATCCCAGACGGATCTGCTGTGGTCGACCTATCCGAACACCATCGAACGGCTCGGTGGCATACTGAAGCTGGAATGGGAACCTCTGGCGGGGATGCGCACGGGCCTCTCGCTCGTTCACTACGTGCAGAACGACATCGAGTTGCGCCACTCACAGCGCCTGCGCAATGGGACCGGCGGGAACGCCAGCTTCGTCCGCTTCAACGATTTTCCGCTCGAGAAGCCGACAACCGTGGCGCAGGTCTTCTTCGATTGGGCCCTGGACGACGATCAGACCCTAGCCTTCCAGGCTGCGTACTCCGAGGCGCAGTTCCGGGAGCCATCCAACCAACTGCAGTTCAACCTGACGGGCCCGGCGGCGACATTCGATGTGGCTCTGCAGGGGAAGGTGCCGGTCGCGACCAACCTTGATGCCCGGTTATCCAATCCGGCCAGCTATACGCTGCAGAATAACGCCTTCACCCCCTATGAAGACGACAGCGACGAATACGTCCGGGAAGTCGCCTTCGACTATGCCCGCAACACCGATCGCGGCGACATGGGTTTGGGGTTTGG
>JBMOEP010000239.1:0-3655 GCA_049314675.1 Phenylobacterium sp. | reverse complement strand
AGCGGACGCAGGACGGCCATCTGCGCGGCGACCGCAGCGTCGGGAGCCGCCAGGGCAAGTCTCTCGGCGCCGGGAAGACTTCCCGGAGCCAGGTCGACAGCGCCAAGGATCCGCGCCACCGGTGCCAGGGCTTCCAGGTCCGCCTCGGGCCCGAGGACCGGGGGTCCGAGGGCGACGCCGTCCTCGAAGACCTGATGGCAGATCGCCTCTCCCCGCCCGGGCAGGAGAACCAGGGTCCGGCCGGGCAACCCGGCGAACGGCGCGGCCAGGACTTCGAGGCAGCCGAGGCCGATCACCGGGCGGTCGAGGGCCAGGCCCAGGCCCTTGGCGAAGGCCAGACCCACCCTGAGGCCGGTGAAAGACCCCGGGCCCAGGGTGACGGCGATACGGTCGAGCTCTGCGAAGGCCAGGCCAGCCCGGGCCATGACCTCCTGCGCCAGGGGGGCCAGGCGCTCCTGGTGTCCCCTGTCCATGGGCTCCGAAGTCGAGACCACCGGCCTCTCCCCGTCCAGGACGGCAACTGAGCAGGCCGCCAGACAGGTGTCGATGGCGAGGACCCGCACGCCGGCCTAGAGGGTCTGCTCGACCCGCACCACCTCGGGGACATAGTGCTTGAGCATGTTCTCGACGCCCGACTTGAGGGTGGCGGAGGAAGAGGGGCATCCGGCGCAGGCGCCGCGCATGTGCAGCCAGACGGTTCCGGTGTCAGGCTCGAAGCGGTCGAAGAGGATGTCGCCGCCATCCCGGGCGACGGCCGGCCGGATGCGGGTGTCGAGAAGCTCGCGGATCTCCGCCACCACCTGGGCCGTCTCGCCCTCGTAGGCGTCCTCGTCCCCCGCCGCCTCATCCCCGGCCCCAAAAAGGGGTTGGCCAGAGGTGAAGTGGTCCATGATCGCTGCCAGGACCGGGGCCTTGAGATGGTCCCAGTCCGCCGAGACAAGCTTTCCGACCGTCAGGAAGTCGGCACCGAAGAAGACGCGGTTCACGCCGTCGAGGTCGAAGATCGCGGCGGCCAAGGGCGAGACCCCGGCCTCCTCGGCGGATCGAAAGTCCCGAGATCCAGCCTCCATGACGACGCGGCCGGGCAGGAACTTCAGGACCTGAGGGTTCGGTGTGGTTTCAGTCTGGATGAACATGGAACTGATTTGGCCCGTCGCGGCCCGCGACGCAAGATCACTGCGGGCAGGGGGCATGCTGCGGCGCGCATTGAACCCTCCTGGGAAAGGGTGTATCGCGCCCGTCGCCCGTCGGCATGGAGCCGCCGGGGCGGGGCGCAGGCCCCCGGGGATTAACATGGCGGAAGCGGCTGGGTCTCCGGGCGACGCACCCCCCACCTCGACTGACCCCCACCAAGGACGGAGCGAAGGCTTCGGGGCCCTTGCCCTGGGGGCCATAGGGGTGGTCTTCGGCGACATCGGGACCAGCCCCATCTACGCCATGCGCGAGGCCCTGGCGCATTCGCGTGCCGACGTCTCCTCCGAGCTTTCGGTCCTGGGCGTCATCTCGCTGATCACCTGGGCCCTCGTGCTCGTGGTGAGTGTCAAGTACGTCGCCTTCCTGATGCGGGCGGACAACAAGGGCGAGGGCGGCACCCTGGCCCTGATGGCCCTGGCCCAGAGGGCGCTGTCCAAGAGGTCCGGTGCGGTCCTCTTTCTCGGAATGGTCGGCGCGGCCCTGTTTTACGGCGACGGGGTCATCACCCCGGCCATCTCGGTGCTCGGCGCGGTCGAGGGCCTGAGGGACGCCCCGGGGGTCAGCCCCGAGCTCGGCGCCCTGGTGCTGCCGATCTCGGCGGCCATCCTCATCACCCTGTTCCTGGTCCAGTCCCGGGGTACGGCCAGAATCGCCCGGGCGTTCGGGCCCATCACCACAGCCTGGTTCCTGATCCTGGCGGCGCTGGGCATCTTCCACATCTTCGAGGCTCCCTCCGTCCTGCGGGGCCTGATGCCGCACTACGGGATCCTGTTCCTGCTGGACAACGGCTTCGTCGGCTTCGTCATCCTGGGCAGCGTCTTCCTGGCGGTGACCGGGGCCGAGGCGCTCTACGCCGACATGGGCCATTTCGGGAAGCGGCCCATCCAGGCGGGCTGGCTCTTCCTGGTCCTGCCGTCCCTGGTTCTGAACTATCTGGGCCAGGGCGCCCTGGTGCTGGCCCACCCCGAGGCCCGGGAGAACCCCTTCTTCGACATGATCCCGGTCGCCGTCTATTGGCCGGTCCTGCTGATGGCCACCGCCGCGAGCGTAATCGCCAGCCAGGCCGTGATCACCGGCGCCTTTTCCATGACCCAGCAGGCGGTTCAGCTGGGACTTCTGCCCCGGATGGACATCCGCCGCACCTCCGAGACCCAGGCTGGGCAGATCTACGTGCCCCAGGTGAACACCTTCCTGATGATCGGCGTGATGCTGCTCCTGGTCACGTTCCAGACCTCGTCCAACCTGGCCGCCGCCTACGGAATCGCCGTCACGGGCTCCATGTTCGTCGACACCCTGCTGTTCTTCGTGATCATCCGGCACCTTTGGAAGAAGCCCTTCTGGATGGCGGCGCTCGCTGCAGTGGGTTTCGGCCTGCTCGATATCGTCTTCATCTCCTCGAACATGCTCAAGCTGCCCCAGGGGGCCTGGCTGCCCCTGGTCATGGGCGCGCTGCTGGTGGTGATCATGTGGACCTGGAACCGGGGCACCCGGATCCTGAGCGAGAAGACCCACCAGGACTCCGTCGCCCTGGCAGATCTGTCGGACATGCTCCTGGCCCGGCCGCCCCACCGGGCCTCGGGCTCGGCGGTCTTCCTGACCTCGGACCCCGACGTCGCCCCTGTGGCGCTCATGCACAACCTGAAGCACAACAAGGTGCTGCATGAGCGGAACATCATCCTGACCGTAATCACCGCCCAGACCCCCCGGGTCCGGGACGAGGACCGCATCCGGATCGAGCCGTTGAATGCGGACTTCAAGAAGCTGACCGTGTCCTACGGGTTCATGGAAAGCCCGAACATTCCCCGGGCCATGACCCTCTGCCGGCAGCAGGGGCTGAAGTTCGACATCATGGCCACCAGCTTCTTCCTTGGCCGCCGGTCGGTGGTGGCGTCCGCCAGCTCGGGCATGCCCCTGTGGCAGGACAAGCTGTTCATCTTCCTGATGCGCAACGCCGCCAACCCGACGGACTTCTACAAGATCCCGCCGGGCCGCGTGGTCGAGCTGGGCACCCAGGTCACCGTCTGAGGCCTTGCGCGCCCCGCCCCGCCAACGCTAGAGCCCCCCGTCGCCCCTTCGGATTGCCCGCCATGACCCGAGACATCAAGAAAGTCGTCCTCGCCTATTCCGGCGGCCTCGACACCTCGATCATCCTGAAGTGGCTGCAGACCGAGTATGGGGCCGAGGTGGTGACCTTCACCGCCGACCTCGGCCAGGGCGAGGAGATCGAGCCGGCCCGGGCCAAGGCCCTGGCCGCCGGGGTCAAGCCCGAGAACATCTTCATCGAGGACGTGCGCGAGGAATTCGTCCGCGACTATGTCTTCCCCATGTTCCGGGCCAACACGGTCTACGAGGGCCAGTACCTGCTGGGCACCTCCATCGCCCGGCCGCTGATCGCCAAGCGCCAGATCGAGATCGCCCGCGCCGTCGGCGCCGACGCCGTCTGTCACGGGGCCACCGGCAA
>JBMOEP010000238.1:0-3687 GCA_049314675.1 Phenylobacterium sp. | reverse complement strand
ATGGCGCCATGCGGCACGTCTCACCCATCCGCGCAGAACTTGGTTTCCGGACCCTGTTCAACCTGCTGGGGCCCCTGACCAATCCTGCAGGAGCCTCCCGGCAGGTGCTGGGGGTCTTTGACCCGAAGTGGCTGGAGCCCGTGGCGGAGGTCCTGCGCGACCTCGGCTCCGAGCGCGCCTGGGTGGTACATGGCCAGGGCATGGACGAACTGACCACGACCGGGGAGACCGAGGTGGTCGAGCTGCGGGATGGCGCCCTGCGGCGCTTCACCGTCCGCCCCTCGGAGGCTGGGATCCCGGAGGGTCGCCTGGAGGACCTGGTCGGCGGCGACCCACAGCACAACGCCCAGGCCCTGCGCGCGGTGCTGTCCGGGACGCCGGGACCCTACCGCCATATCGTCCTGCTGAACGCTGCCGCCGCCTTCCTGGTGGCCGACCGGGTCCGGTCCCTTGCCGAAGGCGTCAGCCTCGCCGGCCAGGTCATCGACGGCGGCCGGGCCCTTGCAGCCCTGGACGCCCTGGTGCGGATTTCCAACGGCCAATGACTGACATCCTCGCCGAGATCGCCGAGTACAAACGTGCCGACGTCGCTGGACGCAAGGCTAGGCGCGCGCAGTCGGAGGTGGAGGCCGCCGCCGCCACCGCCACCGCGCCGCGCGGCTTTGCCGCCGCCCTGACCGCTGCCGCCCGCCCCGGCCACCTGGCCCTGATCGCCGAGATCAAGAAGGCTTCGCCGTCCAAAGGCCTGATCCGGGAGGACTTCGATCCCCCGACCCTCGCCCGGGCCTATGCCGCAGGCGGTGCCGCCTGCCTGTCGGTGCTGACCGACGGCCCGAGCTTCCAGGGCGATGACGCCTATCTTGTGGCCGCCCACGCGGCGACATCCCTGCCCTGCCTGCACAAGGATTTCATGGTCGACCCCTGGCAGATCGCCGAATCGAGGGCCCTCGGCGCGGACGCCATCCTCGTGATTCTCGCCATGGTGGATGACGGCCTCGCCGGCGAGCTCATGTCGGAAGCCGCGCGGCTGGGCATGGACGCCCTGGTCGAGGTGCACGACGCGGCCGAGATGCGCCGGGCGGGCATCCTGGGAGCCCGGCTCATCGGGGTGAACAACCGCGACCTCCGCAGCTTCGTGACCGACCTTGCCGTCACCGAAAGACTTTCCTCCCAGGTCCCTGAAAATGCTCAGCTTGTCACCGAAAGCGGCATCTCGGTCCGGGCCGACGCCGAACGCCTCGCCCGCTCGGGGGCCATAGCCATGCTGGTGGGCGAGAGCCTCATGCGACAGGCCGACGTGACCGCTGCCACCCGGGTCCTGCTCGGGGCCTAGCCGCGCTCCTCCTGAGGCCCCGCTTGACAAGCTTCGAGAACACCTGAAGAACATCCGGAGAAGTTGTTGCTTTGTTCCCTGGAGGGGGCTCCGGACATGCTGACGCGCAAGCAGCACGAGCTGCTCATGTTTATCCACGAACGTATCAAGGAAACGGGCGTGTCCCCGTCCTTTGATGAGATGAAGGACGCCCTTGATCTGGCGTCCAAGTCTGGGATCCACCGGCTGATCACGGCGCTGGAGGAGCGGGGCTTCCTGCGCCGCCTGCCCCATAGGGCCCGGGCCCTGGAGGTCATCAAGCTTCCCCAGCAGGCCACCACCTCGGCGCCACCCAAGGGCCGCGGCCCGGCCCGGCTTTCCGTTGTGGAACCCGGCGAGCCGCCAGCCCTTGCACCCCTGGCCGCCAACGATACCCGGGAGCTCTCGGTCCTTGGCCGTATCGCCGCCGGCACGCCCATCGAGGCAATCCAGCAGGAACGCGACCGGATGCACGTGCCCGAGTCCATCCTCGGCGCTGGCGAGCACTTCGTACTGGAGGTCCAGGGCGACTCCATGATCAACGCTGGTATTCTTGACGGCGACAAGGTCGTCATCCGCCGGACCGACTCCGCCAACTCGGGCGACATCGTGGTGGCCCTGGTCATGGGCGAAGAGGCCACCCTGAAGCGCCTGCGCCGGAAGGGAGCCTCCATCGCCCTGGAAGCCGCAAACCCCGCCTATGAGACCCGTATCTTCGGGCCCGACCAGGTGGCGGTGCAGGGTAAGCTCGTGGGCCTCATCCGCGCCTATCACTGAGCCGCTGACCAGGGCCGCTGCCCCCTCAGGGGCTGGGCCCACAGCACCCGCCAGTCCCCTGCGGGATCCCGCCAGAGTTCGGCGGATCCGCCCCGCCTGAAGTCGTCTTCGTCGAGCACGTACGGGGCCGCACAGGGACCATCGGGCCTTGGTGCCCGCAGGATCACCATTTCGACTGTCGCGCAGGCGGCGGAGAACTCCTTCTCGACCTGGGCCTGACGCCGGGTCCAGATGACCGCGACCGGAAGGTCGGCACCTTCAGACCTGCAGCCGTATGGACTGCAGATAAAACCCTCGGGTGCCGCTGGCGTTTCCGCCTCCAGGGCGAGCCCCCGCCGCCGGGACCAAACTTCAGCGCCGAAGCGACGAACCTCCGGCCGAAGCGCCTGGGCCGAGTCTCCCATCCGGATGGCTGCGGCGGAGGCATCCTGGGCGATCCAAAGGTCCGGCGGCGGAAGCCGCGGCGCCAGGTGGACAGCCAGGGCCAGGGGGAGACCCAGCCAGCGCAGGGGGCCGCTCACGAGACAGACAAAGAGGATCCCCAGGAAGGCCGCGGGAAGTGTCCAGGGCGGAGCGCTCGCGACAATGCGCTCGGCACCCGGAAGGCTGGCGAAGGTCGACGCCACCGCGTTCAGGGCGTCGATCCCAAACCCGGCGATAGCGAGGGGGAAGTCCCCCAACCCGACGGGCGTCAGCACCACCCCCACGGCAAGGGCCGGCATGAGCAGCAGGGTGGAGACCGGCTCGCTGAGCAGGTTCGCGGGAAGCCCGTAAACGGCCACGCGGTTGAAGTGCTGAAGGGCGAAGGGGGCGGTCGCCAGCCCCGCCACCAGGGAGATCATCACACCGGCCACGAAGGCGGAACGGGCGCCCTGGAGCCAGCGTACCCACCAGGGGGTCGAGATCTCACGGACCGGCCTTGGAATCGCCTCGGCCAGGGCGACGAGAGCGGCGGTGGCAGCAAAGGACATCTGGAAGCCCGGCTGGGTGACGGCTTCCGGGCGGATCAGGAGCAGCAGGGTCGCGGCGAGGGCAAGGGTCCGCAGGCTGATGGCCCGGCGGTCCGCCAGAATGGCGGCGAAGGCGGCGAAGGCGGTCACCGCCGACCTCACCGCCGGGTCCGGTGCCCCAGAGAGGACCAGATAGCCGAGTACGGCCACGCCCCCGGCTGCGGCGGCCAGCTTTCGGCCAGACAGCCTGAGGGCCAAGGCGGGCGCAAGGGCGACCGCCAGGCGAACCAGGGCGAAGACGAAGCCTCCGACAATGGCCATGTGCAGCCCTGAGATGGAGATGATGTGGGCCAGCCCCGCCACTCGCAGGGCTTCGACCTGGGCGGGGGGTACGAAGGCTTCGTGACCGGTGGTCATGGCCGCCGCCAGCCCCCCGCGGTCGGGTCCCAGCTGGTCCACGAGGCGACGGGTGAGCGACCACCGGAAGGCGTTGACGCCGATCTGGAGCCTGAGGCCGGAGGGCAGGTCCGTATCCTGCCGCTGCAGTTGCACCGGTTCACCGAGGGCAAGGCCGACGCCGCCGACGCCCCTGAAGTAGGCGTCCCGGGC
>JBMOEP010000237.1:0-3699 GCA_049314675.1 Phenylobacterium sp. | reverse complement strand
CCGACCTGCTCAAGCGACTGGACCCCTATTGGAAGATGGAGGCCGCGAGCGATCGGGCGCGCGGCAAGTCGCCATCCGGCGCGGCCAGCGAAGGCCACGCTCGCCAGCGCGGTGAACCGCTGGTCGGGCACCCTCTCCGCCAATTCCCCTACCCACAAATCTCCCTGAGCCCGTGACGCGGCCGCGGGGGACAACCCGGAATGGACCGCAGGCAAGCCTCCAGCCACCTGTAGGATGCATCCAGACGCTTGAGTCCGGCAGTCTGCTGACTGCCCTATCGGTCTAAGGTCCGCTTCCAGGCCTGGGCCCAAACGGGGAGAAAGACCCCTGGCGGACTTTCCTGGGAGCCCGTCCGGGGGTCTGGCCCTGGGGCTTAGCGGCCAGCGCGGGCTGCAGCTTCAATCCCAGTGCCGCCTCACGCGCGTTTCGACGGAATGCGCGCCCGTTCCCGTTTTCTCTGTATCGAACAGGATTGGATCGGATGCGCACCCTGCCGCAAAACGCGAACAGCCTGAACGCGGCCATCGCCCTGACCCGTTTCGGGATGGGAGCGCGGCCCGGAGAGATAGACCGCGTCGCTGCCAATCCCCGCGAATGGCTGGAGGCCCAGGTGCGAGCTTCCGGCGCTCCGGTGCCGAGGGGCGAGTTTCCGTCGTCCACCGACCAGGTGCAGGCCCTCCTTGCCTATCGTCAGGACGTCCCGGATCGCCCCACGAGCCGGCGGGAAGCCGGGGCCGGCCCGGAGGCCGCGATGAACACGCCCACGGCGGTGGAGGGCAACCGCCCGACAGACCCCGCCGGTCAAGCCGCCTTCGATGCGCGCCGGGACAGTCGCCAGGCCTTGACCCGTGTCGCCGCCGAAGCCTTCCTGGCGCGGGCTCAGCTGGCCACCACGACGCCCGACGGGTTCGCCGAGCGCTGGGCCCTGTTCTGGGCGAACCACTTCACGGCATCGGCGACCAAGTTCCAGTCGGCGATCTTCGTGGACGCCTACGAACGCGAGGCGATCCGGCCTCATGTTTTCGGCCGGTTCGAGACCCTGGTCCTGGCTGCCGAACAGCATCCGGCCATGCTGCTGTATCTTGATCAGGCTCAGTCGGTGGGTCCCAACAGCATCGCGGGCAAGCGGCGCAACGCCGGTCTGAACGAGAACCTGGCCCGGGAGATCCTGGAACTGCACACCGTCGGCTCTGAGGCTGGCTACAGCCAGGCCGACGTCACTGAGTTCGCGCGTGCCCTGACCGGCTGGTCAATCCCGGCCGAAAGGGACGGCGGCGGCGGAGGGGGTCGCGGCGGCGGTCGCAGGGGCCGGGCCATGGCCCAGGCGCTCGCGGGCGAAACGGGCCGGAACGGCTTCGTCTATCGCCCTGGGGTGCATGAGCCCGGCGAGCGAAGGGTCCTGGGCCGTCGCTATGCCGACAGCGGACGGCAACAGGGTGAGACCGTCCTGAAGGACCTCGCCAATCGGCCCGAGACCGCTCGGAGACTGGCCCGGAAGATCGCCGCGCATTTCGTGGCGGACGTGCCGCCAGCGGCCCTTGTCGCTGCGCTTGAGAGAGCCTGGATGACGTCGGGCGGCGACCTGTCCGTCGTGGCCCGCGCCCTGATCGCCGCGCCCGGGGCCTGGGAGCCCGCCCCCGCCAAGTTCAAGACACCCTATGAGTTCATCGTCTCGGCGCATCGCGCGTTCGGCACGGAGCCCCGGCAGGTGCAGCCGCTGCGACAGGCCATGCTCGCCATGGGTCAGCCGCCACAGAGCGCCCCTTCGCCGGAAGGTTGGCCAGATACGACCGCCGACTGGGCCGGGCCCGACGCCCTGGTCAAACGGCTGGACTGGTCGCGCACCACGGCCAGTCTGGTGCAGGCCGCCGACCCGAATGCCACCGCCGCCGCCGCCCTGGGATCCCGGCTGGGCGAGCGCACCCGCCAGGCCGTGTCCCGCGCCGAGAGCCGACCCGAGGCCTTCACCCTGTTCCTCATGTCGCCGGAGTTTCAGCGCCGATGACCCGTTCCCTCGATCTCACCCGTCGCTTCCTGCTGGGGGCCTCCGCCGCCGGCGTCAGTCTGGCCTTCGCCGGACAGACCGGAGCCCAGAGCGCCACCGGGCACCGGAACAAGCTGGTCGTTGTCATCGCTCGAGGGGCCATGGACGGCCTGTCCGTCATCGTGCCCTACGAGGATGCCAATTACCGCCCCCTGCGCGGCGCGCTGGCGATCGAGGACAGCCTTCCATTGTCCGACGGATTCGGTCTGCATCCTTCCCTGGCAGGGCTGCACGCCCTCCATGGACAGGGCCAGATGCGGTTCGCCGCGGCTATCGCCATCCCGGTTCGGGTTCGTTCGCATTTCGATGCACAAGATGTCCTTGAGAACGGCGGCGAGGGTCTCAGGCAGCAGACCGACGGCTGGCTAAACCGGGCGCTGGCTGCGACTGGCGGATTGAAGGGTCTGTCGATCGGGGCGCAGACCCCTCTGATCCTGCGAGGGCCAATGGCGACTTCCAGTTGGGCGCCCGGGGGCAAGACAGGGTCTGAGGGCCGTATCGCGTCTCTGCTGCAGGACCTCTATGTCGAGGATCGCCTGCTGGCCGAGAACCTGGCGGCGGGCTTGCAGACGGAGGCCCAGGCCATGGCGATGGGCGGCGATGCCCGCCTGGCCCGGAACGACATCGCCGGCCTGGGTCAGGCGGTCGCCCGGTTGATGGCGGGACCTGACGGGGCGGATGTGGTCGCCCTGTCGGTCGATGGCTGGGATACCCACGCGCGGCAGGTCGGCCAGTTGCAGGCGCGCCTGACAGGGCTGGATCAAGTGGTTTCGGGCTTGCGCACCGGCCTCGGCAAAGACTGGAGCCGGACGGCGGTGGTCGTTGCCACCGAGTTCGGCCGCACGGCCCGCGCCAATGGCACCGGCGGTACGGACCACGGCACCGGGTCGGCCCTGCTGATGGCCGGTGGGGCCCTGAAGCCGGGTGGCATGATCGGCGATTGGCCCACCCTCAATGACAACCGACTGTTCGAAGCCCGCGATCTGGCACCGACAGCTGACGTGCGCTCGGTGTTTAAAGCGGTCCTGCGCGACCACCTGGGCGTCAGTCGAGCCGCCCTCGACAACAGTGTCTTCCCTGCAAGCGCAGGCCAAGCGCCCTCGCAGGAGGGGCTATTCTGAGACCTGCAGGGCCCGCTTGCGGGCGATCATCTGGCACCCTGTCTCAGGTCTATCCAGTCGCAGCCGGGCTAAGGTCGGTTCAGGTTCATTTTAGGCCACCCGTTGGCGCTCGGGTTTAGCCCCGTCCGGGTCGAGCCGTTCACTCGTGCTCACCGTCCGTTCGACGCCCAGCGCCCTTGAACAAGGACGGCTTGACCTTCGCAGCCGTATAGGTCGCGACAGTAATGCCCGCCGCACCGATCAACACCGAGTGGCCGATAATGTTAGCAAAAGCCGTCGTGTAACTCCCAATCGCGATTGAGAAGCTTACCGCCCACATGAAGCCCAGGGCTTGAAAAATATAATGCCTGAGAGACACGTCTTTGATGTGCCGGAGAGGGCTTTTGCTGTGATCAAAGATGAAATTCCATCCGTCCACCAACAATTTTATCATGGCCGTGCCTTCGTGATCAGCAGTTTATCGCAAGCGATCATACAAGATTTACAAGACGCAAAAAGTGAATTTGAGCGAACCCTTTGCGACGAAGGGTGACG
>JBMOEP010000236.1:0-3704 GCA_049314675.1 Phenylobacterium sp. | reverse complement strand
ATCGCCGAGCCGGCCCTGGCCTCGCTGCTCAATGCGGTGATCCTGTCGCATCGCAAACTGGCCGACGCCCTGTCCTATCAGGTGGCGCGCAAGCTGAGCGACCAGGAGCTTCGGGCCATGAGCGCCCGGGAGTTCGCCGAGGAGGCCTTCGAATCCGACCCCTCCATCGTCTCGGCCGCCGAGGCCGATCTGAAGGCGGTGTTCGAGCGTGACCCCGCCTGCAAGGGCTACGTCCAGCCCTTCCTGTTCTTCAAGGGATTCCAAGCCCTGCAGACCCAACGTATCGCCAACTGGCTGTGGGGGCAGGGCCGCGAGACCATGGCCTTCTACCTGCAGAGCCGGATGAGCGAAATCTTCCAGGTCGACATCCACCCGGCCACCCAAATCGGTTCCGGAGTCTTCATTGACCACGGCACGGGCATCGTCATCGGCGAGACAGCGGTGATCGGGGACGATGTCTCCCTGCTGCAGGGCGTGACCCTGGGCGGCACCGGTGCCGAGCGTGGGGACAGGCACCCGAAGATCGGCCGAGGCGTCCTTTTGGGCGCTGGCGCCAAGGTGCTGGGTAATATCCAGATCGGCGACTACGCCAAGGTCGCTTCCGGATCGGTCGTCCTGAAGCCGGTGCCGGCGCATTGCACGGCCGCCGGCGTCCCGGCCCGGCTCGTCAACTGCCCGACCGGGGAAGAGCCCGCGCGAAGCATGGACCACACCCTCGCGGATATGGTCTACGACTACGTCATCTGATCCGGCGGATCGGACGCTGTCCCGTAGCCCTGGCAGCCAGTTGAGTGAAACCACGGAGAGGCTCCATGGAAGACCGTACCCTTCGCAAGATCGAAGGCCACCTCCGGGGGACCTTCGCCAACGCCCGGATCAATGTCGTCCCCCGCCCTCGCCAGAAGGACTCCGCCGAGGTCTATGTCGGCGAGGAGTTCATTGGCGTCGTCTTCGAGGACGAGGACGAGGCTGGGTCCTATATGTTTGAAATGGCGATCCTCGCCGAAGACCTGCCCTGACCCCACGCCAGGCTGGGGGTCAGAGGACCCCCAGCATTTCGGCAACCAGCGGGTGGCGGACGATGTCGCGGTCTGCCAGGCGGACGACCGAGATGTTCCCCACCGCCTGCAGACGCTCGGCCACCGGTGCCAGGCCCGAGAGCTCGGGTAGCAAATCGGACTGCGCCGGGTCGCCCGTCACCACCATGGTGGAATGCCACCCCAGGCGTGTCAGCAGCATCTTGAGCTGGACGTAGGTGCAGTTCTGGGCCTCGTCGATCACCACGAAGGCGTTGTTCAGAGTGCGCCCGCGCATGAAGCCCACCGGCGCGATCTCGATCACGCCCTCGGCCATCATGGCGCGCACGCGTTTCATGGTGAGCCGGTCGGACAGGGCGTCATAGAGGGGCCTCAGGTAAGGGGCGAGCTTGTCCTCCATATCGCCGGGCAGGAAGCCGATGGACTCCCCGGCATCCACGGCAGGACGCGACAGGACGATCCGTCCCACCTTGCCCGCCTCGAGGGCCTCGACCGCCTTGGCGATGGCCAGATAGGTCTTGCCCGTCCCTGCGGGTCCCAGGGCGAGGACCAGGTTGTAGGCATCAATGGCCTCCATCATGGCGCGCTGGCCCTCTGACAATGGCCGGACAGTCTTCACGAAGCTCTGGTCGCGATCCTCGTCCCCCTGCCGGCCGACGGGCGACCAGGACCTTTCCACCGGCAGGCGGCGGATCCGGGGATCGCCGTTAAACTCCGACAGGTCCAGTGCGCCTTCGCGCAGCTGTCGCTTAAGGACTCGCTTGGTCATGAGGGCCTCCGAGTTGGCGTGAAAAAGGGGCGTGTCCGGATCGGACCGCCCCTGGGGAAATCGCTGTGAAGACACGGACGCCGCGTCGGATGGCACCCTGGTGGGCCACCGTCCCCGTCTCCGGTTGGCGGCCGCGGCCACCCTGGACACTGCATGGTCATCAAGTCTCCCGCATCCGGGATGAAGGCGTCTACCAGGGCTTCGCAGCCCCGATTCGCCTGTCTAGGATGTTATCGGTCACATTGAAGAAGCGTGAATGACGCTTTCACCGAAGGGTCACGGGAGACACCATGCCTGTCTATTCTCTGGGCGATGCGACGCCGGAACTGCCCTCGGATGATGAGTACTGGATCGCGCCGACGGCGGCGGTCATGGGGCGGGTGATCCTGCGCCGGAACGCCTCGATCTGGTGGGGTGCCACCCTGCGGGGGGACAACGATCCGATCGAGATCGGCGAGAACTCGAATGTCCAGGACGGCTCAGTCCTGCATACCGACACCGGCTCGCCCTTGACCCTCGGCGCCAACGTCACTGTGGGCCACATGGTCATGCTTCATGGCTGCACCATTGGTGACAATTCGCTCGTGGGCATAGGCTCCATCATCCTCAATGGGGCTCGGATCGGCCGGAACTGCCTGATCGGGGCCAACAGCCTGATCACCGAGGGCAAGGAGATTCCCGACAACTCACTGGTCATGGGGGCCCCTGGCAAGGTCGTGAAGGAACTCTCGGAGGCCCAGGCCCGCTCTGTGGCCCTTGGTGCCCTACATTATGTCGAGAACTGGAAGCGCTACCGCGCCACCCTGCGACTCAAGGGTTGACCGACCGCGGCTGTAGCTTCCTTTCTTGTCGCAACACATAAGCTGGAACCTGCAAGGGAGAGACATCATGGCCTACGAGTACATCCGCGTGGAGCGTGAGGCGCACGTCACCGTCATCACGCTGAACCGCCCGGAGGTGATGAACGCCCTGCACTCGCCGGCGCATTTCGAGATGCATGAGGCGCTGGATGCCTTCGCTGCGGACCCGGACCAGTGGGTCGGCATTATCACGGGCGCCGGAGACCGCGCCTTCTCGGCCGGAAACGACCTGAAGCACCAGGCGACGGGTGGGGAAATGCGCAGTCCGCCATCGGGCTTTGCAGGCCTGACCTCGCGCTTCGACCTCACCAAGCCCCTGATCGCCGCCGTCAACGGCGTGGCGATGGGCGGCGGCTTCGAGATTGCCCTGGCCTGCGACATCATCGTTGCCTCCGAGGCGGCGATCTTCGCCCTGCCGGAGCCGAGGGTCGGCCTCGCCGCCCTGGCTGGCGGTCTGCACCGGCTGCCGCGGGCCATCGGTGTCAAGCGCGCCATGGGCATGATCCTCACTGGTCGCCGGGTCTCGGCCGTCGAGGGTGCGGAACTGGGCTTCGTGAACGAGGTGGTTGCGCCGGGTGAACTGATGAACGCTGCCCGGCGCTGGGCGGCCCAGATCGCCGAGCTTTCGCCCATGTCGGTCCGGGCCTCCAAGGCGGCGGTCTTCCGGGGGCTCGACGAGCCCAGCCTCGAGGCCGCCATCAAGGGACAGAACCGCTATCCGGCGGTCGCGGCCCTGTTCTCGTCCGAGGATTTCGTGGAAGGGCCACTGGCCTTCTCCCAGAAGCGGGCGCCGAACTGGAAGGGGCGCTGACGCCCCCCTTGCGAAGGTCGTTCCGGGCAGTCAGAAGGGCGCAACTGAACACTGTTTAGCTGCGAGGGCCGCCCATGGACGCCTACGACTACATCATTATCGGAGCCGGCTCCGCCGGTTGCGTTCTGGCTGCGCGCCTGACTGAGGACCCCTCGGTGCGGGTGCTCCTGCTCGAGGCCGGCGGGAAGGACAATTCCCTGATGATCCGGATGCCAGCCGGCGTCGGT
>JBMOEP010000235.1:0-3710 GCA_049314675.1 Phenylobacterium sp. | reverse complement strand
GCGGCGGCGGCCCTGGCCTCTTCAGCTCTCGATGTCGCCCTCCCCCAGGACTGCGTGGTCTTCGGCGAGATCAGCCTCTCCGGCGAGATCCGCCCGGTCAGTCGGACGGAGGCGAGGGTCCGCGAGTCGGCCAAGCTTGGATTCCGCCAGGCCCTGGCGCCCCGGGACGCCGATGCCGGGGCCCTGAAGCTCGCCGGGGTCTCCCGCCTCGCCGACGCTGTCGCGAGGATCGGCGACGGCGGCTGGAGCACCCTGCCATGATGCCCTTTGACCTCATCATCCTGGGGATCCTGCTTCTTTCCGGAATTCTGGGGTTCGCGCAGGGGGCGGTGAAGGAGCTGGTCTCCCTGGTCTCGCTTGTCGCCGCCCTGGTCCTGGCCATGCTCGGGCTGAGATTCGTCACGCCGCTGATCGAGGCCCGCATGGACCCCGACTGGGCCGCCGCGCCCATCGCCTTCCTGCTGGTCTTTGCCCTCGCCTATCTGGTCCTTCGCCTCCTGGGCTCTGGTCTGACCGGAGGCATCCGCCAGGCGCGGCTGCTGAGCGCCCTGGACCGGGCCCTGGGCTTCGGATTTGGCCTTGTGAGGGCGGCGCTCTTTCTGGGGGTGTGCAACCTCGCCTTCACCGCGGCGACGCCGCCAAGCTATGCGCCTGCCTGGCTGCAGGGTTCGCTTTTCTACCCCCTCACCGAACGCTCCGCGGCGATGATCCGTGCGTTGGCACCCCAGGGTGCCGATCTTGCAGGGCGAATTGCCCCTGCGGTCGAGAAGGCGCTTGGTGAGGGGCACAAGGGTGACAGGCCGGACGACGGGGGATATGTAACGAGCGCCCCTTCTGGTCGCGATAAGGCAGCGGAGACGCCCCGGTGAACACCCCCGCCGATCGATGGTCGCCACGTGATCCTGACGACGACGCCCCGAGGCTTGAATGCGGCGTCTTCGGCGTGTTCGATGTCGAGGACGCCTCCGCCTTAACCGCCCTGGGGCTCCACGCACTTCAGCATCGGGGACAGGAGGCCTGCGGCATTGCCAGCTTCGACGGCAGTGGTTTCCACACCGAGCGGCACATGGGCTATGTGGGCGACGCCTTCGCGGGCGGGGATCTGACCACCCGGCTTCCGGGTGCCTTCGCCATTGGCCACACCCGCTATTCAACGGCGGGCAGCAGCGTCCTCCGAAACGTCCAGCCCATGTTCGCCGACCTGGACACAGGCGGTATCGCCCTGGCCCACAACGGCAACCTCACCAACTTCCTGACCCTGCGCCAGCAACTGGTGGCGGAGGGCCGGATCTTCCAGTCCACCTCGGACTCCGAAGTCATCCTGCACCTCATCGCGCGGTCCCGCAGGCCCCGCCTCGTGGACCGGTTCATCGACGCCCTGCGGGAGATCGAGGGTGGCTATGCCCTGGTGGCCATCACCAACAAGAAGCTGATCGGCGTTCGGGACCCGCTTGGCATCCGGCCACTGGTCCTGGGCGACCTGGATGGCCATCCCGTCCTGGCGTCGGAAACCTGTGCCCTGGACATGATCGGCGCCCGCTTTGTCCGGGATATCGAGCACGGCGAAATGGTGATCATCGACCACGAGGGGATCCACAGCCTGCGGCCCTTCCCCGCCGCCCGTGCCCGCCCGTGCATCTTCGAGTACGTCTACTTCGCAAGGCCAGACAGCGTGGTGAACGGCAAGTCCATCTATGAGGTCCGCAAGCGCATGGGCCGCCGCCTGGCCCAGGAGACGCCTGCGGATGTCGACGTGGTCGTTCCCGTCCCCGACTCTGGGGTCCCGGCAGCGCTCGGCTTTGCCCAGGAGGCTGGCCTGCCCTTCGAAATGGGGATCATCCGGAATCACTATGTGGGCCGGACCTTCATCCAGCCCACTCAGGGTGCACGCGAAACGGGCGTGCGAATGAAGCTCTCTCCGAACCGCGCCGTGCTGGCCGGCAAGAAGGTCGTGCTGATCGACGACTCCATCGTCCGCGGCACCAATTCGATGCGGGTGGTCCAGATGGTGCGCGAGGCCGGGGCCAAGGAGGTTCACCTCCGTTCTGCCTCCCCACCCATCCAGTGGCCGGACTTCTACGGGATCGACATGCCGGACCGGGACAAGCTGCTGGCCGCCCACAACAGCGTCGAGGACATCGCCCGGATCCTGAACGTGGATTCGATGGGCTTCCTTTCCGTGGATGGCCTTTACTGGGCCATGGAGGCTGGCCCGCGGGACCCCGCAAACCCCCAGTTCACCGATCACTATTTCACAGGTGACTATCCGACCCGGCTCCTCGACCGGGAAATCGCTGAAGGGCGTAACGCGGTCACTGAACGGCAGTTGTCCTTCCTGGTTGACGCGTGAGCCCTGCGCCTGTTGGCCGCTGGCTGACCAGGCTGAAGCCCGACGTCTACATCCTGCTGATACTGGGCATGGTCGTGTTGGCGACCCTTCTTCCAGCGGAGGGTGAGGCCCGCCCTCTCCTCAAGGTCGCCGTCTCGCTGGGAATTGGTCTGGTCTTCTTCCTGCATGGGGCCCGCCTGTCCCGTGACGCGGTCATCGCTGGGGCCACCCAGTGGCGACTGCACGCCTTGGTCCTGGCCGCGACCTTCCTCCTCTTCCCAGCGCTCTGCCTTCTGGCCCAGGGCCTGCCAGCCTGGATCCTGCCAGCCAGTCTCGCACCCGGTCTTCTCTTCCTTGGGTGCCTGCCCTCGACCATCCAGTCTTCCATCGGCTTTACAGCCATCGCCCGGGGAAACGTGGCCGCGACCGTTGCAGCGGCGACGGCTTCCAACCTGCTGGGCATCATCGTCACGCCGGTGCTCGCCGGCCTGCTGCTGCACAGGACGGGCGGGGGGGTCTCCCTTGAGGGGCTCCAGACCATACTGCTCCAGCTCCTTGCACCCTTCCTCGCGGGGCATCTCCTGCGCCCCTGGATCGGCGACTTCGTCTCCCGCCGCGCCGGTATCCTGTCCAAGCTGGATCGGGGCTCCATCCTGCTGGTGGTCTACGCTGCCTTTTCAGATGCCGTGGCCGGCGGCATCTGGTCCCGGCTTGGCGCCCTTGACCTCGTCAGGTTGACCCTGATCTGCGGCATCCTGCTCGCAATCGTTCTTTGCGCCACCCTGGCCGCCGCCCGTGTCGCGCGCCTGTCCACGCCTGACGAGATCACCCTGGTCTTCTGCGGGTCCAAGAAGAGCCTGGCGAGCGGCGTGCCCATGGCGGGCGTCCTGTTTCCGGGCGACGGGCTGGGGCTGGTCCTCCTGCCGATCATGATCTTCCACCAGATCCAGCTCATGGCCGCCGCTGTGATCGCGCAGAGATACGCGGAACGACCCGCGTCCGAGGGTGACGCCCCGGCTGCGACGGGCTAAGGGGGCGGCATGACCGTCGACATGCCCCTCGCAGACAAGATCGCCCTGGTGACCGGTGCCTCCAGGGGCATCGGACGCGCATCAGCCCTGGCCTTGGCCGGGGCCGGAGCCCACGTCGTGGCCACGGCCAGGACCCAGGGCGCCCTGGAATCCCTGGACGATGAAATCTTCACCCTGACCGGGCGTCACGCCACGCTCGTCCCCCTGGATCTTGCAGAACCCGCCGGTCTCGATGCCCTGGGTTTGGCCCTGCACCAGAGGTTTGGGCGGTTGGATATCAGTGTCCATGCTGGTGCCGTCCTGGGCGCCATCACGCCGGTCAGCCATGTCGAGCCCGGGCTCTGGGACCG
>JBMOEP010000234.1:0-3717 GCA_049314675.1 Phenylobacterium sp. | reverse complement strand
TGTGATCGTGGTGGCGGCCGGCCGGCGGGAGCGCGCGGACGCACCGCCACCGCCACCGCCGGCGGCGGCGGGAGAAGGCCTTCCCCTGGGGCCCGCCTCACCCTTCGATCCCTCGATCATCGTCGACGCCCCGGCCACGCCGGAACCCGGTTCCGGGACCGCCTTCTCGATTGACGACCGGGGCGTCTGGATCACCGCCCGACATGTGGTCGACGGCTGCCGCAGGGCGGCGGTGGTGGTGTCCGAGGGCCGCGGCGTCGCGGCAGAGGTCCGCATCGACCCGCACGGCGAGGTCGCCATACTGACCACGGAAGGCGGATCGGCGCCCCTCCCGATCGCCATCGGCCGGACCCTCAGACGGGG
Organism: Phenylobacterium sp.; assembly: GCA_049314675.1. Taxonomy (GTDB): domain Bacteria; phylum Pseudomonadota; class Alphaproteobacteria; order Caulobacterales; family Caulobacteraceae; genus Phenylobacterium. The sequence continues at coordinate 3,354 of JBMOEP010000234.1, read as the reverse complement.
CGAGCGCGCCTATCATCCCGGTTTCCCGCAGGGCCGCCCCGGCGAGGCCACTTCCCGCCTGATTGGCCGGGAGAACATGGTCATCCGTGGCCGTGGGGAACGCACCGAGCCGGTCCTGGTCTGGGCCGAGACCGGACGGACGGACCAGCTTCGGGGGAGCCTGGCGGGCCTGTCCGGGGCGCCGGCCCTGGACGACGCCGGACGGGTCATCGGCGTGACCGTGGCGGAGTCGCCGCGCCGGGGCCGTATCTACACCACCTCGCCCGAGACCCTCATTGGCGCCCTGCGGTCCGCCAACGAGAAGCCCGCGCCAGGGGCCGTCGGGGAGTCCGTCACCACGGGCAATTACGGAATCGTCGCCGACAGCCTGAGGCGGGACCTGAGGGTGGCCAGGGTCATCTGCCTGGAACCGGCCTGAGCCCTCAGGCCGGGCGGCGGATGAAGTCGAGCCAGACAGGCGCGCAGTCACCCAGGCGCTTGGCCTCGTAGCGGGTCGGGGAGTGGTCCGCCGGCGGCTCCCGCCAGTCAGCAGCGTGTTGCACGGGCCAGTCGAAGCGGCCGTCGGCGAGCACCACGGTGAGCATGACATTGGCGTAGGCGGCCCAGTCCGTAGCCAGCCTCAGCCGTCCGCCAGGCCGAAGGAGCCGGGCAGCTTCCGCGACGAAGGCCGGGCTGAGTAGCCGGCGCTTGTGGTGCCGAAGCTTGGGCCAGGGATCCGGGAACAGGACGAACATGCGCTGCAGGCTGGCATCGGGCAGGCGCGACATCAGATCGCGGACGTCGCCGTCGTGAATGCGGATATTGGACAGCCCCTGGTCGTCCACATGGCGAAGGGCGCTGGCGACGCCGTTCACGAAGGGCTCGGCGCCCAGGATCAGGACGTCCGGATGGCGCGCGGCCTGGGCCGCCATGTGCTCGCCGCCGCCAAAGCCAACCTCAAGCCAGGTCTCCGCTGCAGCGGGCCAATGACGGGCTGGGTCGACGGGCCCCTCGGCCGGCGGGCGAAGGGACGGCAGCAGGGTGTCCAGGAGCGAGGCCTGCCGCGGCTTCAGCGTCCGCGAGCGGATGCGCCCGAAGGATCGCAGGGGCGGCGGGGTCTCCACGCGGGGGTCAGGCCAACCCGCGCAGGGCGTCCACCAGATCCGTCCGCTCCCAGGAGAAGCCGCCGTCAGAATCCGGCTCGCGCCCGAAATGGCCGTAGGCGGCGGTGCGGGCGTAGATCGGCCGGTTGAGGCCCAGGTGCCGGCGGATGGCCGCCGGCGTGGCGCCGCCGATCATCTCGGGCAGGGCCGTCTCCAGCTTGGCGGGATCGATATCGCCCTCGCCGTGCAGGTCGACGTAGAAGCTCAGGGGCGCCGAAACCCCGATGGCATAGCTGATCTGGATCGTGCAGCGGCGCGAAAGCCCGGCCGCCACCACATTCTTGGCCAGGTAGCGGCAGGCGTAGGCGGCCGAGCGGTCAACCTTGGTGGGATCCTTGCCCGAGAAGGCGCCGCCGCCATGGGGGGCAGCCCCGCCATAGGTATCGACGATGATCTTCCGGCCCGTCAGGCCAGCGTCACCGTCGGGGCCGCCCTGGACGAAGCGACCGGTGGGATTGACGTGCCAGACCGTATTGCGCGTGAGGAGGCCGTCGGGGAAGACGCCCTCCACCAGGGGCCGGATGGCGTCCTGGATCCGGGCGGGTGTCGCGAGCTTGAGGCCAATCCGACGGGCGTGCTGGGTCGAGATGACGAGCTGGGTGACCTCGACCGGCCGCCCGTTCTCGTAGCGCAGGGTGACCTGGCTCTTGGCGTCGGGCTCGAGGAAGCTCATCTCGCCCGAGCGGCGGGCGGCGGCGAGGCGGCGCAGGAGCTCGTGCGAGTACTGAAGGGTGGCCGGCATGAAGGCCGGGGTCTCGTCGCAGGCGTAGCCGAACATGATCCCCTGGTCGCCGGCGCCCTCGTCCTTGGCGTTGGAGGCGTCGACACCCTGGGCGATGTCGCCCGACTGGCCATGCAGGTGACAGGCGTACTTCGCCTTCTTCCAGTGGAAACCCTTCTGCTCGTAGCCAATGTCGCGGACGGCTTCCCGCACCTTTGGCTCGAGGGTCGAGATCACCTCCCGGGTGAAGGCTCGATTCTCGGTCTTGTCGGCGCCAGGTCGCGTCGCGCGCACCTCGCCGGCGAGGATGATCCGGTTGGTGGTGACCAGGGTCTCGCAGGCGACCCGGGCCTCGGGGTCAGCGGCAATGAAGGCGTCGACCACTGTGTCGGAAATCCGGTCCGCCACCTTGTCGGGATGGCCTTCGGAAACGCTCTCGCTGGTGAAGATGTAGGAGGGGCGGGTCAATTGACGGCTCCGTCTGTATCGCGGCGCGCCCCACGTGAGCGCCTTCGCTTGGAAAGTCCTATAAAGATTTCTTTATGTCCTGCAAGCGCGGCTGAGATCAGGAGGAGGACCAGGAAGGGGCCGTCGCCGAAGCGGACATAGGGCGTCGGCGGGCGGGCGGCGGGCAGGGGCTGGTCGATGACGCCGGCAGTGCCAAGCCCGAGGACGGGTCCGGTGAGCCGGCCGCTGGAATCGATCACGGCGGAGACCCCAGTGGGCGTGGAGCGCACGATGGGCAGGCCCTCCTCGATGGCGCGGTAGCGAGCCATGTTGAGGTGCTGCCAGGGTCCGGAAGCGCGGCCAAACCAGGCATCATTGGAGATGTTCAGGATCCAGGCGGGCCGCTCGCCAGCCCGCCGGCCGGCGGCGCGGGTAAATCCCGGGAAGAGGGCCTCATAGCAGATCATCGGCTGGAACGCCGGCAGGCGCGCAAGATGGAGGGGCCGGGGCGGGGGTCCGGCGGTGAAGTCCTCGGGCATGTGGACCAGGCTGCGCAGGCCAATCCGCCCGGCCAGGTCGCCGAGGGGAATGAACTCCCCGAAAGGCACCAGCTGGTGCTTGTCGTAGACGCCGGCGACGGCCAGGTCGGATCCGGTCCCCTCCAGCACGACCAGGCTGTTATGGTAGGCTAGGCTCCCGTCGGGCCGGGCCTCGGCCCGGTTGGCCCCCATGGCCAGGATCTGACCCGGCGCAAGGGCGGACGCCAGCGCCTCCCTCCAGCCTTGTCCGGGGATCATCAGGTCATTGATGATCGCGGGCAGGGCACCCTCTGGCCAGACGACGATGTTGGGGGCCTGCGCCGCCGGGCGGCGGGTCAGGTCAACGTAGGTTTGGAGGATGGAGGGCAGGTTCTCGGGACGCCACTTGGTCTTCTGGTCGATATTCGCCTGGACGATGCGGACCCGGGGACCCGCCGCCCCGGCAGGCGTCTCGGCGACCCTTTGGGTCCCCCAGGCGAAGAAGACGAGGGCGGGCGCCAGCACG
>JBMOEP010000233.1:0-3725 GCA_049314675.1 Phenylobacterium sp. | reverse complement strand
TGGAGGGCGGCGATCCGCGAGGCGAACATCCCCAATGCCGACTTCATGCAGACCCTGTCCTGCGCCGTCGGCGTCCAGGTCTCGGCAGACAAGACCCCGGCGGTCCAGAAGTTGTTCTCTTCGGTTGCGACCGACTTCGTCGGGCCCATGAACCAGGCCAAGTCCAACTGGAAGCGACCGCGTCCCTTCACGGTGGACGGTGGTCCGGCATGCGATCCCGGGGTGGCCGCTGGGCAGGGCGACAAGCTTGGCTATTCCTACCCCAGCGGGCACGCTGGCCTGGGCTGGCTCCTCGCCCTCGCCCTTTCCGACGCCGCCCCGGCCCGCGCCGACGCCATTCGCGCCTGGGGCTCCGATGTCGGCCAGCACAGGGTGGACTGCCGCGTCCACTGGGCGAGCGACGTGGCGGCCGGGCGCATGCTGGGCCTGGCGGTCTACGGACGGGTGTCGGCGACCCCCGCCTACCAATCCGACGTCAAGGCTGCAGCGGCAGAAATTGCCAAGGCGGCGCCCATTTCCTGCCCGCCGGGCTGACCGGCGCCTTCCTGGCAGGCACCGGACTTCCGGGACAGCCGCCGCACGGGCATTTGTTTTCCGTTCTGTCACCCCTTCCTGCTAAAAGGCCGGCGGGGAAGAGGGTTTCCTCCCGCCGCGAGGGGCCATTGCCAACGCCGACCTCCAGTTTCGCCGTCAGGGGCCAGCGAAGCCTGCTGCGGCAGATCCGCGAGGCCCTCGCCTCGGGCGGACCTGTCCAGGCGCGCCTGGACATGGTGGTTCGCATCATCGCCCAGTCGATGGTGGCGGAAGTCTGCTCGCTCTACATGCGCCAGGGCGACGGCCATATGGAACTTTTCGCCACGCAGGGCCTGTCCCCGGACGCCGTTCACCTGACGCGGATGAAGCCAGGGGAAGGCCTGGTGGGCGACATCATGCGCCTGGGCCGGCCGCTCAACCTTTCCGACGCACCCGCGCACCCCGCCTTCTCCTACAGGCCGGAGACGGGAGAGGACCCCTTCCACGCCTTCATGGGCGTGCCCCTGCTGCGCGGTGGCCGGGCCATCGGCGTGCTGGTGGTCCAGAACCGGACCGAGCGGGTCTATTCCGAGGATGAGGTCGAGGACCTGCAGATCATCGCCATGGTCCTGGCCGAGATGGTGGCCGGGGGCGAGATCGCTGCAGAGGGCACCCTCAGGAATATCGACCTGGTGCCCAAGAAGCCCGAGCGGCTCAAGGGCGCGCGCTTCGCAGAGGGCCTCGCCCTTGGGGTCGCGGTCCTGCATGAGCCGCCGATGGCACCGTCGGACCTGCTGGCCGAGGACGTCGGCGCTGAAGAGGATCGACTGAAGGCGGCCGTTACGGCCCTCCAGGCCCAGATCGACGGTATGCTCGAGGGCCAGCACGGCCTGGTGGAGGCCTCCTACGAGGTGCTCGAGACCTATCGGATGTTTGCGCACGACCGGGGGTGGCGGCGCTCCCTCGAGGACGCCGTGCGCAATGGTCTCACCGCCGAGGCGGCGGTGGAGCGGGTCCGGTCCGAGCACCGCGCCCGGCTGGGCCAGGCCCGGGACCCTTACCTGCGCGAGCGGCTCCATGACTTCGAAGATCTGGCGGACCGGCTGTTGCGACACCTGGCAGGTGACGCCGCCCTGGTTCGCGACCTGCCCGAGAACGCCATCCTCATCGCCCGGAACCTCGGGCCGGCCGACCTCCTGGAGTACGACCGCACCCGGCTGAAGGGCCTTCTCCTTGAGGAGGGATCCACCGCCAGCCACGCCTCCATCGTCGCCCGAGCCCTGGACATTCCCTGCGTCGGACGCCTCGCGGGGCTGCGGGACAAGGTCTCGGAAGGCGACATCGTCATCGTCGATGCCGAGACGGCAGAGGCCTACCTGCGGCCGCGTCCAGACGTGGTGAAGGCCCTCAAGGCCCGGCTCGACGTCCGGCTGCAGAGGCGCGCCGAGTTCGCCCGCCTGCGGGACCGGCCCGCCATTACCCAGGACGGGGCCAAGATCCAGCTGCTGATGAACGCTGGCCTGGACGTCGACCTGGACATGCTGGGCGACGCTGGCGCCGAGGGGATCGGGCTCTTCCGCACCGAGTTCCAGTTCATGGTCGCCGAGGAGATGCCAAGGCTGACGGCCCAGACGGCCCTCTACAGCCGGGTCATGGACGCGGCCGGGGGCCTGCCCGTGACCTTCCGGACCCTGGACCTCGGGGGGGACAAGGTCCTGCCCTACATGGAGGCTGAGCGGGAGGACAATCCGGCCCTGGGCTGGCGCGCCGTGCGCATGGGCCTGGACCGCCCCGCCCTCCTGCGCCTCCAGCTCCGGGCGCTGATCGCAGCCTCCCAGGGACGTCCGCTGAAGATCATGTTCCCCCTGGTCGCCAGCGTCGACGAATTCCGCGCCGCCCGGGCCCTGGTAGACCAGGAGGTGGCCTGGGCGCACAGACGCGGCAGGCCGGAGCCCGCCCGGCTGGATGTCGGCGCCATGATCGAGGCCCCCTCGGTGATCTGGCACCTGGACGCCCTGCTGCCCCTGACGGACTTCGTCAGCGTGGGAACAAATGACCTTATGCAGTATCTTTTCGCTGCGGACCGCGGGAATCCCCGGGTCTCCGAACGGTATGACTTCCTCTCGCCGCCGGCCCTGCGCGCCCTGGAGATGATCCAGAAGGCCTGCGCCGAGACCGGGACGCCGGTCTCCGTCTGCGGGGAGATGGCGGGACGTCCGCTTGAGGCCTTCGCCCTGGTGGCCCTGGGCTTCGAGGCCCTCTCCATGCCCCCGGCCGGTATCGGACCGGTTAAGCAGATGGTCCTCTCCTGCGACCGCGCAGCGGCCCGCCGGGGGGTCCAGAGCCTGATCCGCAGTACCGCGGGATCGATCCGCAACGAGGTCGAGACCCTGGCCCGCAAGCTCTACGTGGCCATCTGAGCCCGGCGGGCGGCAATTGGCCTCCCTCCATCGGCGTGCTATCGCCAGACCGCTTTCGCGGGGGTCGGCGCGGCCATGACTGAAGAGGTGGAGATGCTGGCCGGGGCGGCCTTACCGGCCCCCGACCTGCAGGGCGGAGAGCACGTTGGCGCCGCCCTGCGCACGCTCCGGGAAGCCCGGGGACTGAGCGTAGCGGACATCACCGCCCTGACCCGCATCCGGCCCGCCCACGTAGAGGCCCTCGAATCCCTCAGCCTGGGAGATCTGCCCAGCCGCCCCTTCACCATCGGGTACCTGCGGGCCTATGCCCAGGCCCTGGGCCTGCCCGGAGACGCCGCGATCGCTCGGTTCAAGGCTGACGATCCGGACCGAAACGACGCCCTGCGACCCCCTGTGGGCGTCCAGCGCATGGCTGACCCGCGCCTCCGGCTCATGCTCCTCGCCGGCCTTCTCATCCTGTCGGCGATTTTTGCCTGGAACCTGATACGCCGGGGCAGCCTGAACGAAGCTTCGAAGGGGTCCACGACTCCCGTTTCTGAAGCCCCAGGGCTGCAGACGCCCACTGGACCCATGACCTTGGGCGCGCCCCTGCCCGCGCCCGTCGAATCCAATGCCCCGCCCGCCTACCTGACGCCAGGCCTGGAGGCTGTCCTGTCGGCGGCCCTTCCGGAAACCCTGACCGCCCAGGAAGACCCGACCCTGCTCGACATGGGCGAGACCTTCGTTCCCAGGGGCGAGATTTTCGGCGCACCGGCAGGATCAGGCCGCATCGTGGTGCAGGCGCGGCGCCCA
>JBMOEP010000232.1:0-3756 GCA_049314675.1 Phenylobacterium sp. | reverse complement strand
AGAGCGCTTCGGCGCTCACGTGTTTGTCCGCCACGAGATCGTCCACAACCGGCACGTGGTCTCCCGGCTCCGGGACCTGGGCGCGGTCTTCGTCGAGACCCTGGAGGAATGCCCGGATGACCGGCCCGTGGTCTTCTCCGCCCACGGAAGCCCCCGGTCCGTCACCGAGGCCGCGCAGGCCCGGGGAATGACCTATCTGGACGCCACCTGCCCCCTCGTCTCCAAGGTGCATGTGGAGGCGACCCGGCACCACGCCGCCGGCTGCCAGGTCCTCCTCATCGGGCACGCCGGTCATCCGGAGGTTGTCGGCACCATGGGCCAGCTGCCTGAGGGGGCGGTCGTGCTGATCGAGACCCTGGAACAGGCCCGGGACTTCATCCCCAGGGCCCCTGACGCCCTCGCCTACGTCACCCAGACGACCCTGTCGGTAGATGACACCGCGGACATCGTCGAGATGCTCCGGTCCCGCTTCCCGGCAATGGGAACGCCCCACCGGGACGACATCTGCTACGCCACCACCAACCGGCAGGACGCAGTCAAATCGCTCGCCGGCGCCTGTGATGTGCTGCTGGTGATCGGCTCCGCCAATTCCTCCAACTCCGTGCGACTTGTCGAGGTGGGGTTGCGAGCCGGGGCCCCGAAGGCCTTCCTGATCGACGACGCCGACGACCTGGACCTGGCCTGGCTGGAAGGTGCCTCCACCGTTGCCGTCACCGCGGGGGCCTCGGCGCCTGAGGACCTTGTGCAGGGCGTCATCTCCAGGATCGCCGAGGCCTTCGCCGTGACGGTGGAAGAGGTCGGTGCCGCCCGCGAGACCGTCAGCTTCAAGCTGCCCAGGGCCCTGCTGACTTGAGCCTGTCCGGCGCTGGCCTGGGCCAGACTTTGGCGGGATGAAGGTTTGCGCGGCCTCGACGAACTGGCTTGACCCGTCGCCCGCCCTCGCTCAATCGGGGCGCATGGCCGTCTACACCGACATCACCGACGAGGAGCTGGGGGCGCTCCTGGCCGACTTCGACATCGGCGCACCCCTGTCCCTGAAGGGTGTGGCGGAAGGGGTGGAGAACTCGAACTTCCTCCTCGAGACGGAGGCCGGCCGGTTCATCCTGACCATCTACGAGAAGCGGGTCCGGGCGGATGACCTGCCCTATTTCCTCGACCTCCTGACCTGGCTTTCCCGACATGGCTTCCCGGGTGCCGAGCCGGTCGCAGATCGCCAGGGCCGCACCCTCAAGAGCGTCCGGGGCAAGCCGGCGGCCATCGTCACCTTCCTGCCCGGGCTTTCCGTCCGCCGCCCCAACGCCGCGCACTGCCGCGAGGCCGGCGCTGGCCTGGCCTGGCTCCACATCGCGGCGTCAGGTTTCGCCCTGACCCGGGAGAACACCCTGGGGCACGCGGCCTGGCGAGCCGTCTTCGCGCCCCTGGAGGCCGCCGCCGAGGGCCTCAAGCCCGGGCTGTCCCAGACGATCCGCGCAGACCTGGACTCCCTGGAGGCCACCTGGCCGGCGGATCTTCCCTCAGGGGTGATCCATGCCGACTTCTTCCCCGACAACGTCTTCTTCCGGGGCGTGGCCTTCGCCGGGGCGATCGACTTCTATTTCGCCTGCAACGACCTTCTGGCCTACGACATCGCCATCGCCCTGAACGCCTGGTGTTTCGAAGCTGACGGCAGCTTCAACGTGACCAGCGCCCGGGCCCTGGTGGCCGGCTATGAGTCCCGCCGGCCCCTCAGCCCGGCGGAACGGGCGGCCCTGCCCGTACTGGCCCGAGGCGCGGCCATGCGCTTCTTCCTCACCCGGCTGGCGGACTGGGGCTCCGTCCCGGAGGGCGCCCTCGTCCGACCCAAGTCGCCCCTGGAGTACGAGCGAAAACTCGCCGTCCATCGGGAGTCCACCGATCTCCTTTTCTTCGGCCCTGGCGCATGACGCCGGACGTCGTGATCTACACGGACGGCGCCTGTTCCGGGAATCCGGGGCCCGGCGGTTGGGGGGCGATCCTTCTCTGGGGTGACCACGAGCGCGAGGTCCTAGGGGGCGATCCGGCCACCACCAACAACCGCATGGAGCTGATGGCGGCCATCCGCGCCCTGGAGGCCCTGACGCGGCCCTGCCGGGTGGAACTCCATACCGACAGCCAGTACGTGCGGACGGGGATCACAGAGTGGGTCCGCAACTGGAAGGCGCGGGGCTGGAAGACCGCCGACCGCAAGCCGGTGAAGAACGAAGACCTGTGGCGGCGCCTCGACGAGGCCCGGCAAAGGCATGAGGTGCAGTGGCGCTGGGTCAAGGGACACAGCGGGCACGAACTCAACGATCGCGCCGACGCCCTGGCCCGCCGGGGACTGACCGAGGGTCCCTTCGAACCTTGACGGCTCTGGAGGACATGGCACATAGTTGCAACTGCAACTATAGGAGCCAGGATGTCGGAAGCTGTAGTCCGGACCCGCGCCTGGGATCCGCCCCACATGGAGGTCCTGTATGAACTGGGCGCTGCAGAGCACGCCTTGCGGGCCGCAGTCGAAGCCCGGCTTCCCGCCCCCATGTCCTTCACACACTTTGAAGTCCTGAGGGATTTTCTGCGCTTCGGAGATGGAACCGCACCTGCGGAGATCGCCTCGCGCCTGCGGATGAGCCGGGGGGCCGTGACCCACCTCCTCCAGCGCATGGAGGCGCTTGGCTGGGTCAGGATGGAAGGCGATGATCACGATGGCCGCCGGAAACGGGTCTTCATGTCCCCAGAGGGGGCGGAGAAAGCCCGGGCGGCGGCGGCCGCCCTGAGACCCGGAACGGATCGCCTGAAAACTGATTTGAACGACAACTATCTTCGGGAAGGCCTCGCCTTCCTGCGCGACCTCCGCCGGAGCCTCGAAGCCCTCAGCGCCGGCGACGGACCTGCAGGATCGCCCCCCGGATCCCGGTAACCTCCACCTCGGCTTCCGCAGCGAGGGCACCGCCGCCCTCCAGTTCCGCCGCCCATTCCTTGCCGTCCAGGGCGATGCGGCCCTCGCCGTGATGGAAGGCAGAGACGCTGCGCGCCGATTGGCCGAGCAGGCGGGAGGAGGTGTCGTTGATGTCGCCCGACACGGCGGCCTCGCCTCTCGGGAAGAAGCGGCGGGCACCGAAGGTGGTGACCAGGGTGAGCCCGGCGAACAGGACCGCCTGCCCCATCCAGCCCAGATCCAGGACCAGGGCGGCGAGGGCGACGACGCCGGCCGACGCCGCCGGCCACAGGAGCCAGCCCGTGCCGGTCGCAGCCTCGACGGCCAGGAGGGCTGCAGCGAGCCCGGCCCAGAACCAGAAAGGCTGGGCCGCCAGGATTTCCGCGAGGACCGCCACGGTCAGACCCCCTTCGCTTCGTTCCGGCTGCCGCCCAGCAACTCGGCAATCCCGGCGATGGAGCCAATCATCGACGACATTTCGGCCGGCACAATGACCGTCCTCTGCTGCGGGCTCTCTGCCAGCTTGGCGAAGGCGTCCACATAGCGCTGGGCGATGAAGTAGTTGATGGCGTTGACGTCGCCCTTGGCGATGGCTTCAGAGACCATGCGTGTAGCTTCAGCCTCGGCCTCGGCGGAGCGCTCCCGGGCCTCGGAGTCGCGGAAGGCGGCTTCCCGGCGGCCTTCGGCCTCAAGGATGGCAGCCTGCTTGGCCCCCTCGGCCCGGGCGATGGCGGCCTGCTTCTCGCCGTCGGCCTCGGTGATCACCGCCCGGCGCTCCCGCTCGGCCTTCATCTGACGGGCCATGGCGTTGGTGATGTCCG
>JBMOEP010000231.1:0-3781 GCA_049314675.1 Phenylobacterium sp. | reverse complement strand
GACGCGGCGGACGCGGGGTCGCTGCGGCCCTGCGCGAGTTGGGCCCCCACCCCGTGGATGGCGCTCCGGTGAGGATCCTCTCCGGTCGGTACGGTCCCTATGTCAAGCACGGTGCCGTCAACGCCAACATCCCCGGGGGCGAGGACCCCGAGACCCTGACCCTGGAGGCGGCGACGGCGCTTCTTGCCGAGCGCGCTGCCAAGGCGCCCACCAAGGGCGGAAAGGCCAAGTCATCCCGGACGACAGCTTCCGCCAAGCCAAAGGCTGCGCCAAAGGCGAAGGCGGCAGCAAAGCCAAAAACCCCTGCGAAGGCCGTCAGGAAGTCATCGCCGAAAGCCTGAGAACCAGTTTAGGCTGGAGTCATGGCCAGACCCCGCCCGCCCAAACGCCCGAACGGCCCCGCCCGGATCGGCCCCCGCCCACCCCAGGGCCTGCCGGATCGGGCGACCCTGCTGGCCTTCATCCGGGAGTCCGGAGAGGCCGACCGTTCCGACATTGCTCGGGCCTTCGGGCTTAAGGGCGCAGACCGGATCGCGCTCAGGGACATGCTGAGGGACCTCCAGGATAGCGGCGATCTCGGGCGCCGAGGCCGCCGAAGTCTTGCGCTTCCCGGCGAACTCCCGCCGGTCGGCGTGGTCGAGGTCATCGAGCGGGACGCCGACGGCGAACTGATGGTCCGGCTGATGAAGGGGGATGACACCCCTCTGGTCCGGCTGGCGCCAGACCCGAACGAGGTCACAGCCGGCGCGCCGGGCCTTGGCGATCGCCTGCTCGTCCGTTTCGAGCGCACCGAGGCCGGCGAAACTGAAGCGCGGATGATCAAGCGGCTGGGCGCCGCCGTCCACCGGGTGCTGGGCGTGGTCCGGAAGTCCGCGCGGCAGGTCCGGGTAGATCCGGTGGACCGGCGATCCCGGGACCAGGTCCTCATCGAGGGGATCCTTCCGGACAACCTGCGCGACGGCGACCTCGTCCTCGCCCGGCTGGTCCCGGGCGGCCGTCAGTTCGGCCTGCACAGGGGCGAAATCCTGGAGCGTGTCGGCCGTGAGGACGATCCCCGCGCTGCATCCCTCATCGCCATCCACGCCCATGGGATTCCAACAGGCTTCCCGGAGGCGGCCGAGATCGAGGCCGAGGCCGCCCGGGAGCCTGTCCTGGTGGGCCGGGAGGACCTGCGCGCCCTGCCTCTGATCACCATCGATCCCCCGGACGCCCGGGACCACGACGATGCCGTCTTCGCGGAACCGGACTCGGATCCGGCCAACCCGGGCGGATGGATCGTCTGGGTGGCGATCGCCGATGTCGCCGCCTACGTCCGGCCTGGATCGGCCCTGGACCGCACGGCCCGGGAAAAGGGTAACAGCGTCTATTTCCCCGACCGGGTCGAGCCCATGTTGCCCGAGCGCCTGTCGGCGGGACTTTGTAGTCTTCGGGCCGGCGAGAACCGGGCCTGCATTGCCGTGCGGATGGTCTTCGACGCCTCAGGGCGGAAGACCGGACACAGATTCGTTCGGGGACTGATGCGATCCGCCGCCAAGTTGTCCTACGAACAGGCCCAGGCCGCTATTGAGGGGAGCCCCGACGATGTGACCGGCCCCCTGCTGGAGCCCGTGCTGAAACCCCTCTATGCCGCCTACGACCGGCTCCTGGCCGCGCGGCGGGCCCGCTCTCCCCTGGCCATCGAGAGCCCCGAGCGCCGGATCGTGATGGACCCCGAGGGCCGGATCACGGCGATCCGCCGCCGCGCGGTCCTGCCAGCGCACCAGCTGATCGAAGAGATGATGATCCAGGCGAATGTCAGTGCGGCCCAGACCCTCGAGGCCCGCCGGACGCCCCTGATCTATCGGGTACATGACACGCCCAGCCAGGAGAAGGTCCACGCCCTGGCGGACTTCCTGGCCACCCTCGGCCTGCCCTGGTCCAAGGGCGAGGCCCCCCGCACCGACCGCCTTAACCGCCTCCTGGAAGAGACCCGCGAAAGCGCCAACGCGGCAATCATCAATGAGGTGGTGCTGCGCAGCCAGATGCAGGCCATCTACGACACGGACAATATCGGGCACTTCGGGCTGAACCTGGACCGCTACGCCCACTTCACCTCTCCGATCCGCCGCTATGCCGACCTGATCGTCCACCGGGGCCTGATCCGCGCCCTGGGCCTGGGTGAAGATGGACTGACGGACCGCGACATCTCCCAGCTCAAGGGCACGGCCGAGATGATCACCGCCGCCGAGCGTCGGGCCATGGCGGCCGAGCGCGACGCCATCGACAGGTATGTGGCGGCCTTCCTCGCGGACCGGGTCGGCGCGACCTTCACCGGCCGGATCAGTGGAGTCACCCGGTTCGGCCTCTTCATCCGGCTGGATGAAACCGGCGCAGACGGCTTAATTCCGATTTCCCGCCTGGGCGGGGAATTCTTCATCCACGACGAGACCGCCCACGCATTGGTCGGAGAGCGCTCCGGTGCCCACTGGCCCCTGGGTCTTCCGGTGGAAGTCCGCCTGGTCGAGGCGACCCCGGTGACCGGTGGCCTCCTCTTCGACATGCTCAGCGATCCGGTTCAGGGGGCACCCCCTCCCCCCCGGCCCCGGGGGGCGGGACCGTCGCGCGGACCCCGCAAGCCCGGCGCCGCAGACGCCCGACGGCGGGGCGGCCCTCCCCCCGGTGTGAGAAAGGGCAAGCGGAGGTGACCGCGAACTGGCTTCCCTGGGCCCTGGTCGGCCTGGGTGCCGTCCTTGTGGTGGTGGGTTGACCCCGCGGACGCGGAAGTCGCCCTTGCCCCGGCCACCGCAGGGCCTAAACTCACGGCATGACAGACACCCTTCAGCCGAACCGAGCCCTTGAACGCACCCCAATGCGCCCAGAGGGCGCGCGGGCCGTGCGACCGCGGAACGCCGCGACCCTCTTCATCATCCGCCGGGACGGGGCCAGGCCCCGGGTCCTGATGGGCAAGCGCCATGGTGGTCACAACTTCATGCCGAACCTCTGGGTCTTCCCGGGGGGACGCATCGACAGGGCAGACTTCCGCGCCCCGGCCGCGACCGACCTGCGGCCCGAGGTGGCTGGAAAGTTCGAGGCCTACATGCCCCTGTCCAAGGGCCGCGCCCTTGGCAAGGCGGCGATCCGCGAGACCTGGGAAGAGGCCGGCCTCCTGCTTGGGCGTCCGGCGGCACCCCGCCCCGCAGCGGGTCCCTGGAGAGATTTCCTGGCCCAGGGCGTGCAGCCGGACCTTGAGGCCCTGTCCATCATCTACCGGGCGGTCACCCCGCCGACGATCGGCAAGCGCTTCGATACCTGGTTTCTCATGGCCGATGCTGAACGCCTGGTCAGCCTTGAGCGCCAACCGGACTGCGGCGAGCTCGAGGAAATCGCCTGGTTCGAACTCGAGGAGGCGCTGGAACTGCCCCTCCCGGCCGTAACCCGTGCCGTGATTCAGGAAACCCGCGAGCGCCTGGACAACCCGAACCGGCCCATTCCCTACGTGCGCTTCCGGATGGGCCCGGTCCGGCCCCGGGAACTCTGAGACGCGAAAAACCCGCCAGCAATTGACTTTGCTGGCGGGATTCGTATTTTCCGCCGCTCTTTAGGAACCCAGCCGGTACATCCGGCCCCGCGAGGACCGACCATGGCGAAGCCCGCCTCCATCAAGATCAAGCTGAACTCGACGGCCGACACCGGGTTCTACTATGTGACCAAGAAGAACGCCCGGACCATGACCGAGAAGCTGGTCCTGAAGAAGTACGACCCCGTCGCGCGCAAGCACGTCGTGTTCAAAGAAGGCAAGATC
>JBMOEP010000230.1:0-3786 GCA_049314675.1 Phenylobacterium sp. | reverse complement strand
GCGTCGGCAGCGGCCAGGGCGAGGTCCGTCTGTCCGCGCGGGGCCACGTGCTCGTTGAGTTCGATCCGGCTCAAGGAGAGGAGGTCGTCGATCAGGCGGCCCATCCGCTCGGCCTGGTTGCGCATGATCCCGAGGAAGCGATCCTGCGCCTCCCGGTCCTCCCGCGCGTGTCCACTCAGGGTCTCGATGAAGCCGCTCAGCGAGGCCAGGGGCGTGCGCAGCTCATGGCTGGCGTTGGCAAGAAAGTCGGCACGGGTGCGCTCGGCCCGACGCAGGTCGGTCTCGTCCCGGAAGACCAGAACGGCCCGGCTCAAGGCGTCGTCCTGGGCCGACAGGGGCCGGGCCCGGACCTGGAAGCTGCGTTCCTGGGCCGCCCCCGAGGTGAAGGCGCAGCGGGCCTCGACGCCGCCGAAGAGGGCCTCATCGACGGCGGACAGGACCTCCGGGTCCCTCAGGACGGAAACGAGGAGGGCCGGTGGGCCCGAGATCCGGAAAAGGCTCCGGGCGGCGGCGTTGGCGCGCTCGATCCGGAGGGTGCTGAGGTCATCGGGCTCCCGACCAGAAATCACCAGCAGGGGGTCCGGTCCAGCATCGAGCAGGACCGAGACCTGGGCCTCAGCGCGTTCGAGGGCCTGCTGGGTCCTGGGGTCCGGCCCGGGGTCACGCTGCAGCGCCTTTGGGAAGCGGACCTGACGGGCAGCATAGGCCGCGCCCGCCGCGCCGGCGAACAGGAGAAAGGCAAGATCGGGAGCGTCCTTGCCGGCCAGCGCCCACAGCCCGGCAAGCGCCATCAGGACCGCCGCAACGGTAAGGGCGGTGACCGGGAAGGTGGCGGGGTTTGCGGTTGGCGAGTCTTGAGGCACTGAGTCTACGGTTAAGGACCAAAGTCTTATGAGGCGCGGCAAGTATGACGTTTGAGTGACACTCTGATGATGGTCGGGAGATATCCGCGTCCGATGCGGCAAGGCGTGGCGAAAGCCTGCCGGCGATTGTCGCAGGCGCCGGCCCGGCCTAGATTGAATCCCCACCTCAGCCCCCTGGGCCGACCCCTCCGGAGCCTCCATGTCCGCCAACCGATTCGCTGAAGCCGAAGCCGCCTTCCAGGCCGGGCGGGGCGACGAGGGCAAGCGGCTTACAGCGGACCAGCTCAACGCCGATCCCGACGCCCCGGCGGCGGTCTACCGGAACTTCGGTGCCATCCTGGTGCGCGACCGTGACTACGCCCAGGCCGAGTCTGTCGGGCGCAGGGCGGTGGAGCGGCACTCCCGGGACCCGGAGCTGTGGAATATCCTCGGCGTCGCCCTGCGCCGCCTCAAGCGCTATCCGGAGGCGATCGAGGCCCTGGAGAAGGCCGCCCGGCTCAGCCCCCGCAGCGACGCCATCCAGCAGAACCTCGGCAATGTCTTTAACGACGCCCGGGATGGCCGGGCCATCAAGGTCTTCTCGCAGCTGGTCCGCAGCGCCCCGTCCAACGCCGAACACCAGCGCCAGCTGGGACGGGCCCACTGGTTCGCCAAGGACTTCGACAAGGCCATCCAGCGGCTGAACCTTGCCACGCGGATG
Organism: Phenylobacterium sp.; assembly: GCA_049314675.1. Classification (GTDB taxonomy): domain Bacteria; phylum Pseudomonadota; class Alphaproteobacteria; order Caulobacterales; family Caulobacteraceae; genus Phenylobacterium. The sequence continues at coordinate 2,223 of JBMOEP010000230.1, read as the reverse complement.
AAGCCGGACATGGCAGATGCCTGGCTGGACCTGTCCGCCGCGGCCTCCGACGCCCGCGGTCCGGTAGAGGGGCTGGAGGCCCTGGACCGGGGTCTCAAGGCCTGCCCCGGCGACGCCCGCCTGCAGGAGGCCCGGCTGTCCATGCTCCGCCGGTCCGGCCGCATGCGCGAGGCCGAGCAGCTCATGCTGGACATGCTCAAGGTCACGCCGGACGCCGCCTGGCTGCACTTCCAGCTGGCCGGCGCCCTGACCGACTACGACCGCGCCCGGGCCAACACGCACTTCCGCCGGGCCATCGAGCTGGCGCCCGACAATGTCGACTATCGGATCACCTATTCCGAGAGCCTGGGCCGGGACCGGACCGGTGACGAGGGCGGAAACCTCGAGGCCGCCTATCGCACCATGGTCGACGTCCTCGACCAGGCCGAGCTGACCCCCGGCAACCTGAAGGTCATCTACGAACTGCTCGTCCGCGTCGCCGACTATGACCGGCTCGAGGCCCTCGGCAGCTTCGCCAAGGTCGGGCGCACCTGGGCCGAAGCCGGACGACACACGGCCCTGATGGCCCACCTCGCCCGCGTGCGCACCGAGGAGGACCGGCTGGAGCTGGTCGAGCAGCACCGGATCTGGGGCCGGCTGGCCGACGCCGCTGCCGTCCGGAGGCCCATCACCCACCCGGCGCCGCGGGCGCCCGGCGGCAAGATCCGGGTGGGCTACATGTCCTCGGACCTGCGCGGCCATCCGGTGGCCGACTTCGCCCTGCCCCTCTTCGAGCACTACGATCGCAGCCGGTTCGAGGTCTTCTGCTACTCCTGGTACCAGGGCGAGGAAGACCCCACCCAGAAGCAGATCACCCAGTGGGTCGACGGCTTCCGCTGGCACAAGGACATCACCGACCGCGAAGCTGCCCAGCTGATCGCCGACGATAATCTCGACATGCTGTTCGAGCTGGGCGCCACCACCCACATGAACAAGCTGTCGGTCATGTCCTACCGGCCGGCCCCCCGGCAGGCGAGCTGGGTGGGCTATCCCCATTCCGCCGGGCCCGAGACCATCGACTATTTGGTCCTCGACCCCTGGATGAACCCGCCCGACCCCAGGATGGTGATCGAGAAGCCCCTTCTGCTGGCCCACACCTGGTACGCCATGGGCGAGCGCGCCTTCCGCGAGCAGCCGGCGGTGGACCCTGTCGCCCCGGTGGAGCGCAACGGCTACGTCACCTTCGGGACGGCCAACAACCCCTACAAGTACACCCGCGAGAGCGTCGAGGCGTGGGCGCGGGCCGTGGCGGGGACGCCCGGGTCGAAGTTCATGTTCGTCCGGCCGGAGGGGACCACTCCCACCTTCACCGCCAATATCCGGGCGGTGTTCGAGGGGCAGGGCGTGTCCGGCGACCGGGTCGTTTTCGAGACCGTCCGGGGCCGCCACCTGCCCTTCTACAACCAGATGGACATCTCCCTGGACACCTTCCCCCAGACCGGCGGCACCACCACCTGCGAGTCCCTCTGGATGGGCGTTCCGGTGGTGGCCCGGGTCGGCGACGCGGTCTTCGAGCGGATGAGCTATTCCATCCTCAACAATGCAGGCCTGGGCGACCTCGTGGGCAGGACTACCGACGAATACGTCGACATCGCCGTGCGCCTGGCTGCCGACCCGGCCCGGATCGGCGACCTCCGCCGCACCCTGCGGGACCGGCTCGCCGCCAGCCCCCTGCGCGACGCCCGGGGCTTCTCCACCGACTGGCACGCCATGGTCGAGCGCGTCATGGCCGAACCGGTGGGGAAATGACGGGCGGCAGCGGGGGGTTGGAAGCATGAGCGGGCTCGACGTTACCCGGGCCTACGACCTGGACTTCCGGTTTCCAGCCTCCGACACGGTGGTCGGCGCCACCTTGCGGACCTTCGGCGAATTCTCCCGGGTCGAACTCGACATCCTGCTGCACCTCGCCCCCCAGCCCTCGGGGGTGATGATCGACGCCGGCGCCAATATCGGCTCCCTGGCCCTGCCCTTCGCCAAGGCCCGGCCCGGCTGGCGGGTCATGGCCTACGAGGCCCAGAGGTGGATCAGCCACCTGCTGGCCGCCAACGCCATCGCCAACGATCTACTCAATGTCGAGCCCATCCACGCGGCTCTCGGCCCCGAGGAGTCCCTCACCGACTTTCCCATGGCGGCCCTGTACGCCAGCCTGAACTTTGGCGGGCTCGGTTTCGGATCCCCGAGGGT
>JBMOEP010000229.1:0-3821 GCA_049314675.1 Phenylobacterium sp. | reverse complement strand
GGACGGGCTTGGTGACTTCGATGTCCCCGGCCTGGAAGGTGAGGGGATGCTTGATCAGGCTGAAATAGTTCGCCGCCCAGGGCGAGTTGGCGAGAATGATCGCCAGGGTGGCGGCCAGGGCCAGGACGACGCCTGAGCCGGCTTCAGTCCTGAGGAATTCGAGGGTGGTCTTGCGGGTCATGTCCATCGGTTAGCACGCCGGGGGCGATTGGCAAGGATCAGGGCTTGCGTCTATGCGCCCCGGCGGCCATGTCCGCCGCATGCCGCTTTCTTCTGTCTACAGGTCCGATCCCCGTCTCCAGACCCTGGGTACGGACTTCGCCGATCCCGTCAGGGCCGCAGACTTCCCAATGGCCCGCCTGCGGTTCCGGAACGACCGGGCAGCGGAGACAGTGGGGCTCGCGGACCTGACCGACGACGAGTGGACTCACCATTTCGGACGTTTTGCGCCGCTTCCCGAAAACCTGGATCCACCCCTGGCGCAGAGGTACCACGGCCATCAGTTCCGGGTTTACAACCCTGACCTAGGCGACGGTCGGGGTTTCACCTTCGCCCAGTTGCGGGAGGCCGGATCGGGCCGACTGCTCGATCTCGGGACCAAGGGGTCCGGCGTCACGCCCTGGTCCCGGAGCGGTGACGGCAGGCTTACCCTGAAGGGCGGTGTGCGCGAGGTCCTCGCCGCGGCCATGCTGGAGGCCCTGGGGGTTCCTACCTCTCGGGCCCTGTCCCTGGTGGAGACTGGGGACTCCCTTGTGCGCCAGGACGAACCCAGCCCGACCCGATCCGCTGTCCTGGTGCGGCTAAGCCATAGCCACATCCGGTTCGGGACCTTCCAGCGACCCGCCGCCCTCGGCAGGCCGGATCTCGTCCAGCGGCTCACCGGTTACACCCTCGAGCATTACTTCCCTCACAGGGTCGGTGCCGCCGATCCGGGCCTAGCCCTCCTGGAGGAAGCCTGCGCCGGGGCGGCTCGCCTCGCAGGCGCCTGGATGGCCGCGGGCTTCGTCCACGGTGTCCTGAACACCGACAACATGAACGTCACCGGCGAAAGCTTCGATTACGGCCCCTACAGGTTCCTGCCTCACAACGACCCGAACTTCGTCGCCGCCTACTTTGACCACTCCGGGCTCTATAGCTTCGGTCGCCAGCCGGAGGCGGTGTTCTGGAATCTCCAGCAGCTGGCCGGTGCCCTCGCCGGGGCCGGAGCGCCGGAAGCCGACCTGATCGAGGTCCTGAACGGGTTCGGTGATCGCTACCGGGTGGGCCTGACAGCGGCCATGATCCGTCGGCTGGGCCTGACCCCCAGGGGCCCCGAAGTCGACGCCCAGCTTGTGGGAGCGGCCTTCCGGGCCCTGGCCTCTGCCGGTCATGAACTGCGTTGGGAACCCTTCTTCTTCGACTGGTTCTGCGGTGACGCTGGCCGGGCCCTCTCCGGGGTCCGTGGCGACCTCTATCGCGGCGAGGAGTTCGCGGACTTCCGGCGCGAGGTCGAGGAGTCCACCCCGGACCGTTCTGACCGGCTTGGCCACCCCCTGTTCAGCCGCCCCGAGCCGGTGGAGCTTCTCGTGGACCAGATCGAGGCGGTCTGGGACGACATCTCCCGGCAGGACGACTGGACCGCCTTTGAAGGCCTCCTGGCCGACATCGAGAAAGCCCGGAGGGCTTGGGACCTTCAGCCCGGCTGATCAGCGGGTCGGGCGGCCCTCTGGGCAAGGATGACGCCCGCCAGGGCAATGGCGCCGCCCAGCATCTGGCCGGGGCCAAAGACCTCGCCGAACAGGACCCAGCCCAGGATCGCCGCCACAACCGGCTGGACAAGCACCACCACTGACGTGACCGAGGCGGGCAGGCGGCCAAGAGCCCAGGCGATGGATCCCTGTCCTGTCACGTGCATAACGCCAAGGCCAATGCAGGCCGCCCAGCCACCGGGCGTCGCCGGCATGAAGCTTTCGCCGAGCAGCCCCGAGGCGGCGGCCAGGAGCGGGGCCGCGGTGAGGCTGGACCAGAACATGACCTGGGCCGCGCCCCGTGTCTGCCGCGCCCTCTGCACCGCCAGGAAATACAGGGCGTACCAGACTGCTGTCATGGCGGAATAGGCGTCGCCCAGGGCAGGGTTGGCTCCGGGAAGGCCGGGGTCACGGGCCAGGGTCATGATGCAGGCGCCGCCGACCGCCAGCACCACCGCCGCCAGGAATAGGGGCCGGATCCGCTCGCGAAAGACCAGCCAGGCGACGCCGGTGACGATTACGGGGGTCAGGTTGGACAGGATGGTGGCCTTGGCCACGGAGGTCAGGGCGATGCCGTAGTGCCAGAAGGCCAGGTCCAGGGCGAAGGCTCCCCCCGCCAGGAGCAGGACGGGCCCGGCGCGACCCACGCCGCCGCTCTCCCGCTGGGCCAGCAGGAACAGCAGGGGGAGGGCGAAGGCCATCCGCCAGAAACCGACCGCTGCCGGTCCTGAGTCCGCAAGCCGCACAAGGATCGGGGCAAGGCCGATGATACAGGCGCCGGCCAACAGAACGATGAGCGCAGTCCGGCGTTCAGCGGGTCCGGCCTCGGCGACGTCAGTCAAGTTCCAGCTCCGCAATCAGTTGCCGGACAGGAACGCCCCGCTCCCGGATGGCCTGGAGGGTCTCCGCCCGGTTCCGTTTGGCGTAGCGCTTTCCGTCGGGCCCGACCAGCAGGCGGTGATGCCGGTAAATCGGTTCAGGAAGGCCGAGCCGGGCCTGGAGGAGCCTCTGTACCGACGTGGCCGCGAACAGGTCGCAGCCCCTCACCACGTGGGTCACTTCCTGGAAGGCGTCATCCACGACGACGGCCAGATGATAGGCGACGCCGATGTCCTTGCGCGCCAGGACGATGTCGCCCGTCAAGGCAGGGTCCACTTGGATTCGGCCCTGCTCGCCGTCGGGCCCGGACCCGGACTCGGTAAAGGCGAGTAGACCTGTGAGCCGACTGGCCTCCCGGACGTCCAGTCGCCAGGCGAAGGGTTCGCCGTCGCCGAGGCGCTGGCTCTCCTCGGTCCAGGCAAGACGGTCGCCGAAATAGGCGGGTTCGGGTCCATGGGGTGCCTGCGCGTCCGGAAGCACCGGTAGATGAGACCCTGCGCTGCAAGACGGTCCAGGGCTTCGCCGTAGGCGGGCCCGCGGTTCGACTGAAGGAGGCGGGGCGGCTCCCAGTCGATCCCCAGCCAGGCCAGGTCCTCAACGATGGCGCGCTCGAATTCCGGACGGCTCCGGGTCCGGTCAATGTCCTCGATCCTGAGACGAAACCGCCCGTCGGCAGCCTGCGCCGCACGCCATGTCGTCAGGGCTGAAAAGGCATGCCCCCTGTGAAGGCGCCCGGTCGGCGACGGGGCAAACCTGAAGACCGGCGGGCTCACCCCGCAGGGCTCTCCCGCCCCGCAGCGAACAGCGTGAGCCGGCTCAGCAAGGCCCGCAAGAAGGCGTCTTCGCCGCCCAGGTGCGCCTTCAGCGGCGAAAACTCCCGGAACCCGACCATTTCCGCCACCCCGTGGGCGGCGCACCAGACGGCAGTGCTGGCGAGCTCCAGTCCCGTCTCGTCGGAGGGGTCGAGCCCGGTCTCGATCAGGGCGTCGCGGACGAGGCGATAGGCGCCTTCCTCGCGAAGCTTGAAGGGCATGGCCTCGTGGTTCTGGCTGCAGTCGAACATGACACGGTAGATGGCCGGGTTCTCGCGCGAGAACCGGACATAAGCGATGCCCAGGGCCACAAGCCGGTCTTGGCCCGGATCCGTCAGGGCCAGGTCCGTACGCATCTGTTCTGCGAGTTGGTCCCAGCCCTCCATGGCGAGGGCGTCGAGGA
>JBMOEP010000228.1:0-3856 GCA_049314675.1 Phenylobacterium sp. | reverse complement strand
GGTAGAAGAAGGTCAGCAGCAGGGTCCGGATGTGGGCGCCGTCGACGTCGGCGTCCGTCATGATGACGATCTTGTGGTAGCGGATCTTCTCGATGTTGAAGTCGTCGCGCCCGATCCCCGCGCCGAGGGCGGTGATCAGGGTCCCGATCTGGTCCGAGCCCAGCATCCGGTCGAACCGGGCCCGCTCGACGTTCAGGATCTTGCCGCGCAGGGGGAGGACCGCCTGGTTCTCGCGATTTCGCGCCTGCTTGGCAGAGCCACCGGCGGAATCGCCCTCGACAAGGAAGACCTCGGACTTGGCCGGATCCTTCTCCTGGCAGTCCGCCAGCTTGCCGGGCAGGGAGGAGATCTCCAGGGCGGACTTGCGCCGGGTCAGCTCGCGGGCCTTGCGGGCGGCCTCGCGGGCAGCGGCGGCCTCGGCGATCTTGTGGATGATCATCCGCCCCTCGGCGGGATGCTCCTCGAACCAGTTGGCGAGGCCCTCTGCCACCAGGCCCTCGACGGCCGGACGTACCTCCGAGGACACCAGCTTTTCCTTGGTCTGGGACGAGAACTTGGGGTCCGGAACCTTGACCGACAGGACGCAGGTCAGGCCCTCGCGGGCGTCCTCGCCAGAGAGGCTGACCTTCTCGCGCTTGGCCGCCCCGCTGGAGTCGGCATAGCCGGTGATCATACGGGTGAGGGCCGAGCGGAAGGCGGCCAGGTGGGTGCCACCGTCCCTCTGGGGGATGTTGTTGGTGAAGCAGAGGACGTTCTCGTGGTAGCTTTCGTTCCACCACAGGGCGAGGTCGATCTCCACGCTGTCTCGGCGGCCCCGCACCACGATCGGCGCCTTCATCAGGGACGACTTGGCCTTGTCGAGGTGGCGTACGAAGGCCTCAACACCCCCGTCGTAGTGCAAAATCTCTTCCCAGGGCTCGGCCTCGCGGTTGTCGCACAGGCGGATGTGGACCCCGGAATTGAGGAAGGCGAGTTCGCGCAGGCGATGCTCGAGGGTGCGGCGATCGAACTCGATGAAGGCGAAGGTCTCCAGCGAGGGCAGGAAGGTGACCTCTGTACCGGTCAGGGACTCGCCTGATGCCCGAAGGGGGGAGGGGCCGGTCGGCTCCAGGGGCGAGACGGCGTCGCCCCGGCGGAACATCATCTCATAGGCGCGCCCACCCCGGTGGACCTTGAGCTTCAGCCAGTCGGACAGGGCGTTGACCACCGAAACACCCACGCCGTGCAGGCCGCCCGAGACCTTGTAGGCGTTCTGGTCGAACTTCCCGCCGGCATGGAGCTGGGTCATGATGACCTCAGCCGCCGACACGCCTTCACCCTCGTGGATGTCGGTGGGAATCCCCCGGCCGTCGTCGGTGACGGTGCACGAGCCGTCGGCGTTGAGGATCACCTCGACCCGCGTCGCATGGCCGGCCAGGGCCTCGTCGATGGCGTTGTCGACCACCTCGTAGACCATGTGGTGCAGGCCGGAGCCGTCATCGGTGTCGCCGATGTACATGCCCGGCCGCTTGCGTACGGCGTCGAGCCCCTTGAGGACCCTGATGGAATCCGCGCCATAGGCAGCGGCAGCCTCTTCGGGGGTTTCGGCGGGAGTTTCGGTAGGGGTCTGGGTTTCGTCGGTCATGGAGTGTCCGCAACAGCCAGTCTGGAGCCCTCAACCCGGATCCTGAGGGCACGGCCCGCAAGGTCCTCGAAGAGAGGGTCGTCCGTGCCGGTCAGGAAGGCCTGAAGCCCGAGCGCCTCGATTTCGTCGAACAACGCGGCCCGCCGACGGCGGTCCAGGTGCGCAGCGACTTCATCCAGTAACAATACAGGCGCCGGCGCTGATTCGGCACGGGAAAGACGCGCCGCCTGGGCAAGTACCAGGTTCAGGACCAGGGCCTTCTGCTCACCGGTGGAACACTCCGCGGCGGGGCGGCCCCGTTCGGCGTGGATCACGGACATGTCACCCCGGTGCGGCCCGGTCAGGGACCGTCCGGCGGCGGCGTCCCGGCCCCTCGACCCGGCCAGGGCCGAGGCCAGGGCCTGCTCCAGTATGGGGCCGGTCTCGCCCTCTGCCGCGCGGCGCTCCCACTCCCCAAGCGGGGTAATTCTGGCCTGGGGGAAGGGCCGATCACCCCGGGCGTCGATCTCGGACTGGAGGGCGGCCAGGGTGAGCGCCCTGGCTTCGGCCAGGCGCGCGCCGCTGATGGCGAGGCGCCGTTCCAGGGCGTCCAGCCAGACCGGGTCGGCGGGACCGTCGGTGAGCAGGCGAAGTCGCTCGCGCAGGGCCTTTTCATAGGCCTGGGCGAAGCCGGCGTGGGCGGGCTCGGCGGCGAAGACCAGCCGGTCCAGGAACCGGCGGCGCTCGCCCGCAGCCTCAAGGAAGAGCCGGTCCTGGGCGGGGGTCAGCCAGGCTGGGCGGACATGGTCGGTAAGGCGCGCCGGGGCGGCGGGTTCGCCGTCAAGGCGGACGGTTCGGCGGCTCGCTCCAGGGGTCTCTGCGCCCACGCCCAGGCGGACCGCCTCACCGCCCACCTCGAGCCAGGCGGCGACGGCCCAGGCGCGCCCGGCCGTCTCCTCGGGTGCCCGGCGGCCGATCTCGGGAAGGGCGGCGTTACGGAGCCCACGGCCGGGGGACAGGAGGGAGACGGCCTCCAGTATGTTGGTCTTGCCCGCCCCGTTGGGTCCGGTGAGCACCACCGAGCGGCCGTCGAGCTCCAGCTCCGCCCGGTCGTAGGAACGGAAGTCGGTTAGGGACAGGCGTGTCAGGACCGAGCGCACGGGCGCCAGTCTATAGACGGTTCGCGCCGGCGGGGTGAGGGCCGATGACCGGGATCAGACCCGCAGGGGCATCAGGACGTAGCGCACGTCGGGATCGGTCGGATCGAGCACCAGGGCCGGGTCGTTGGGTCCGCCGAACCGGAATTCGGCCTGCTCGGCGCTGATCTGGTCGGCCACGTCCAGGAGGTATCGGGCATTGAAGGACAGTTCGAAGGCCTCGCCGTCATAGTCGATCTCGATCTCCTCGACCGCCTGGCCCGCCTCCATGTTCCGGACGGTCAGGGTCAGCCGGCCAGCCTCGATGGACATGCGGACCGAACGGCTCTTCTCGGCGGAGATGGTCGCGACCCGGTCCACCGCCTGGGCGAAGAGGCGGTTGTCCACCATCATGACCCGGTTGTTGTCCCGCGGGATCACCCGGGCATAGTCCGGGAAACTGCCGTCGATGACCTTGGAGGTCAGGGCGGCGCCGCCGAAGTCGAAGCGCACCTTCTGCGGGCTGACCGCCAGGTCGACGGTCTCGCCGGCGTCATCGAGAAGCCGGCGGGCCTCACCGATGGTCTTGCGGGGCACGATCACGCCGGGGGATCCGGCGGACCCCTCCGGGGCGGGCATCTCGGCCAGGGCCAGGCGATGGCCGTCCGTCGCGACGGCACGGAGCCGGGTAACGCCCCCCTCCGTGACCGTGTGGAGGTAGAGGCCGTTCAGGTAGTAGCGGGTCTCCTCGGTGGAGATAGCGAACCGGGTCCGGTCGATTAACCGGATCAGGTCGCTCACGTCGACGGCCACACGGCTGGCCAGGCCATCGGCGGACATCACCGGGAAGTCCCCGGCCGGCAGGACCGGCAGGCTGAAGCGCGAACGCCCGGCGGACACCGCCAGGCGCGGGTCCTCTCCCGTCCAGGCCAGGGTCACCTCGGCGCCCTCGGGCAGCTTGCGCACGATCTCGTAAAGGGTGTGGGCGGGCGCGGTGACCTGGCCAGCCTGCTCGACCCGGGCCTCGGCCTCGTCGATGATCTCCATGTCGAGGTCAGTGGCCGAGAAACTGAGCCGGCCCCGCTCGGCAGAGAGCAGGACGTTGGACAGGATCGGG
>JBMOEP010000227.1:0-3890 GCA_049314675.1 Phenylobacterium sp. | reverse complement strand
ATTGGCGCAGTGCCGTTCCATCCGCAGGGCGAGGGTCTCGACGCCCTGCAGGATCTGGAAGGCGTTGAAGGGCGATAGCGCCGCCCCGAGATCGCGGAGCAGGATGACCCGCGCCCGCAGGATGTAGGCGATGGGCCCCAGCGGCTTGACCGCCTGGGTCCAGACGGCGCCGTGGTAGGAGGCGTCCGGCGTATTCAGCAGGGGTTGGCGCTCCGGCCGGCTCTCCCAGTCGAACTTACCGGAGTCGACGATCAGGCCGCCGATGGAGGTGCCGTGGCCGCCCAGGTACTTGGTGGCAGAATAGACGATGATGGCCGCGCCGTGGTCGAAGGGCCGCACCAGAAGGGGCGCGGCGGTGTTGTCCATGATCAGGGGAATGCCAAACTCCCGCCCGATGGCGGCGACCTCGGCGATGGGGAAGACCTCGAGCTTGGGGTTGGGCAGGGTCTCGGCGTAGTAGGCGCGGGTCCGGTCGTCGGTGGCCCGGCGGAAGCTCTCCGGGTCTGAAGGATCCACGAAGCGGACCTCGATGCCCTGGTCCTTCAGGGTATTGGCGAAGAGGTTCCAGGTGCCGCCATAGAGGGCGGTGGAGGACACTACGTTGTCGCCTGCCCGGGCGAGGTTCTGAATGGAGTAGGCCGAGGCCGCCTGGCCTGAAGCCACCGCCAGGGCGCCGACGCCGCCCTCCAGGGCCGTGATGCGCTGCTCCAGCACGTCCGTCGTGGGATTCATGATCCGCGTGTAGATGTTGCCCAGCTCCTGGAGAGCGAACAGGGAGGCGGCATGGCCGGTGTCGCGGAACTGGTAAGACGTGGTCTGGTGGATCGGGACCGCCACGGATCCCGTGGTCGGGTCAGCCCTCCAGCCAGCATGGAGGACAAGGGTTTCCGGGCGCTGGGGCGTGTCGGACATTGGGATCTCCCGGGATGGCGGCGCAATGATGCTCTGGCGTGGTATCAGGGGGGGGCGGAGCGTCAAGCCGAGCGTCGCTCGCGGAGGTCCCAGATATTCTGTCAGCCGCAGGCTGACGGCGCCTTCCCAGGAGCCGCTACCCGTCGGTCTTTTCGAGAAGATCCACACTTCCGGCGCCAGCGTTTCGGCGGGAAGATGGTGGGTGCAGTAGGATTCGAACCTACGACCCGCTGATTAAGAGTCAGCTGCTCTACCAACTGAGCTATGCACCCAAGCCTTACGGTGCCTTGCGGCCCCGGGGCGAGGGCGCGGAAAATACTGCAAACCGCGTCGAACGCAAGGGCGTGGGATTTGGGGGGTGAAGATGGTTGCGCCAGGGACTGGGGGACGTGTCGATTTCGGGTTCCTGGAGCGGCTGGCCGCAGGAGACGAGGGGCTCATGCGTGAGGTCCTGGAGATCTTCCTCGCCGAGGCCGCGGGTTGGTCCGGACGGCTCCAGGCTGCGGACCCCGTAGCGGCGGCCGAGGTGGTCCACACCCTCAAGGGATCGGGCCGTGCCATCGGCGCGCAGATCCTCGGCGATCTGTGCGAGGACTGGGAAATGGGCGAGTTCGAGGGCGTGGAGCCCATCCTTGGCGAGTTGGCGTTCGTGCTCGCCGAGGTCGAGGCCTGGCTCGAAGCCTAGATCCCAGCCCCGTTGTCGAGCGTCCGCAGGACGGCTTCGTGAGCCTCGGCCTCGGCCGTGATCCAATTGATGAAGGCCTTGACCTGAGGCAGGCGGCCCTTGGCCTTGGGGTGGACCAGATAGTAGGCAAAATCCACTGCGGTCGCGATCTGGAGGGGAGCCACCAGCCGGCCGGCGTCGAGGTCATCCTGCGCCAGGGTCCGCTTGGCCAGGGCGACGCCGCGGCCGTTGACCGCCGCTTCGATCACCAGGCTGGACTGGTTGAAGCGCGGTCCCCGCGTACCGTCCACCTCGCGAACGCCCCGCGCTGCAAGCCACATGGTCCAGTCTGGACAGGAATCGTCGGGCTCGGGCGAGCCATCGTGAAGAAGGATGTGTCGCGAAAGGTCCTCGGGCCGGTCCAGGGGGGTCGCTGCATGGAGATCGGGACTGAGGACGGGGATGACGGTCTCCCCGATCAGGCGTCGCACCTCCATGCCGGCATAGCGGCCGGCACCGTAGCGCAGGGCGATGTCCACCTCTCCGGCTGTGAGGTCCACCAGGTCCAGGCCTGCGGACAACCAGACATCGACCTGGGGATTGGCCGCCTCGAAACTGCCCAGTCGCGGCACCAGCCACTTGGCCGCAAAGGAAGGCGCGGCGGTCAGGGTTAGCCGCCGGCCATCTACCGCTGCGGTCAGCAGGGAGGCGGCCTCGGCGAGCCTGTCGAAGGCCTCCCGGAGGGCGGGCAGGGCGGTCTGGGCCGCGTCCGTCAGGAGGAGCCCCTTGGGCGTCCTGCGGAAGAGTGGTGCCCCCACATAGTCCTCCAGGTTCTGGATCTGCTGCGATACGGCACCCGGCGTGACCGAGAGTTCATCCGCCGCCCGGGAGAAGTTGAGGTGGCGCGCAGCCGCCTCAAAGGCGCGCAGGGCGTTGAGGGGCGGGAGCCGGCGTCGGTCGGGGGAACGCTGCACGAGATTTCCTGAACGCTGAGGCAGAAGTCCTCGACTTGCGAATTGAGCCCTGTGCGGTCAGTTTGCAAGCCTTCGGCGATCCGGCCTGCGCACAGCAGGATAAGGTCGGCCGCGTTTTGGGCCCTGGCCCTGTAGTCGGAGGCGATCGCCGGCATGGCCGATCCTGGGAAGTTGTCGCGCCGCCGCGGCCTTGTGGTCATGGGGGGCGGCGCCGGACGCCGTGGCGCGGCGCCCCGGGTCTCCGGCAGGGTATGGCTGGCCGGGGCCGGTCCCGGGGACCCTGATCTCATGACGGTCCGCGCTGTCCGGGTGCTGTCCCAGGCGGATGTCGTGGTCCATGACGGACTGGTTCCTGAGGCCATCCTGGCCCTGGCCCCAGACTCCGCCCGGCGCATTTCCGTGGCCAAGCAGAAATCTCGCCACACCTACGCCCAGGAAGAGATCAACCGGCTGCTGGTCGGGCTGGCGTCCGAGGGGCTGAACGTGGTCCGGCTCAAGGGCGGCGACCCTTTCATGTTCGGTCGGGGTGGAGAAGAACTGGAAGCCTGCCGCGCTGCGGGCATTCCCTGCGAGGTCATACCGGGGATCACCGCGGCGCTTGCCGCCTCGGCGTCGGCAGGCGCACCGCTGACCCACCGGAAGTCCGCCCAGGCCGTCACATTCGTGACCGGACACGCCGCCGGGGATAGCGAGCCCGACCTCGACTGGGAGGCCCTCGCGCGGCCAAACCATACGGTAGTGGTCTACATGGGCGCCAGCACCGCAGGGCGGATCGCTGATCGGCTGATCGCCGCCGGACGCGCCCCCGGGACCCCGGCCCTGGTGGTCTTCCGCGCCAGCAGACCTGACGAGGTTCGGTGCGTCACCACTCTGGGCGCCCTTGGAGAGGCTGCTGCCGCTGGGTCTGGGCCGGCCCTCCTGATCGTCGGAGAGGCCATGGCCGAGGCCACAGCCCTCGCACCGACGGACTTCCTGCGCCAGGAGGAGCGGGCATGAAGGCCCTGACGGCGAACCGGCTTTCCGACGGCGAGGTCGTGTTCTGGAAGTCCGGTGCCTGGGTCGAACGCCTGGCCGAGGCCGACGTCTTCCTGGCCGAGGATGCGGCAGCGTCCGCCGAGACCTCCGCCCGCGCCCAGCCCACCATGGCCATAGATCCTTACCTGATCGACCTGGTCGAGACGGAGGGATTTTGGACCCCCGTCAGCTACCGGGAGCGGATCCGGGCCCTGGGTCCAAGCAACCACGAACGCCATGGCAAGCAGGCGGACGGCGGCGACGCTGTCGAGGCCCTGCGCCATGCGCATGGCTTCGCGAGACGACAAGCCTAGCTTTCGGTTGGC
>JBMOEP010000226.1:0-3891 GCA_049314675.1 Phenylobacterium sp. | reverse complement strand
TTGCCGCCGCCGCCCGCCAGGGTGTCGTTCCCGTCTAGGCCGGTGATCGAGTCCGCCGCTGTCGAGCCGGTGATGTTCTCGGTGCCCGTCGATCCGTTGATCTGCAGGGCATTCAGGTTGGCCAGCCCCGTCAGGCTCGAGAGGCTGAAGGTTGCCCCCGGCGTGGCGTTCACCACCAGGGTCTCGTTCACCCCGCCCGCCGTCCCGGCGACGCTCCAGGTCTGTGCGTGCAGCTGGCTTCCCTCGAAGATCGCCGTGAAGCCCTCCCCGATCACCACCGCGTTGATGGCCGTGAAGGTCGCGCCCGTGACATTGCCGTTGCCGGTAAAGCGGAGCGTGTTGGTCCCCGTCCCGCCATCCACCGTCTCACCAACGGACACTTCCGAGGCGACGCCCGAATAGATGAAGGTGTCGTCCCCGAGCCCGCCCGACAGGCTGTCCGCCCCGGTCCCGCCGGAGAGCGTGTCATTGCCGCCGCCGCCCGCCAGGGTGTCGTTCCCGTCTAGGCCGGTGATCGAGTCCGAGGCCGCGGAGCCGGTGATGTTCTCCGCGCCCGCCGCCCCGTTGATCTGGACCGTCAGGTCGCTGATCGTCCCCAGGCTCGACAGGTCCGTCGTGGTCGCCGAGGCCACGTTGACCACCAGGGTCTCCACCGCCCCGCCGGCCACGCCGCTCATCGTGAAGGTCTGGCCGGTCAGCTGGCTGCCCGAGAAGGTCCCGATCAGGCCGCTGCCAATCGTCACCGCCTGGATGTTGGCGAAAGTCGCCCCCGTCATGTCGATGGCTGCCGTCAGGGAGACCGTGTTCGTGCCGCTCCCGCCGTCCAGGGCCTCGCCGGCGCTCACTTCGCCGGCCGCCGTGAAGAGGAAGAGGTCGTCGCCGGCCCCGCCCGACAGGCTGTCCGCCCCGGTCCCGCCGAAGAGCGTGTCGTTGCCGCTACCCCCCGCCAGGGTGTCGTTGCCGCCCAGACCCGAGATCGACTCCGATACCGAGGCGCCGGTGATGTTCTCATTCCCCGTCGCGCCCAGATGGGTCACGGTCAGGTTGGCGAAGCCCAGCTCGCCCAGGGCGAAGGTCCCGCCGGATACCGTGTTCACGGTAAGCGTCGATCCCACGCCGCCGCCGACCGTGGTGAAGGCGTTGACCTGTGGCCCGAAGAGGCTGGCGGCCTGGCCCGTGGCGATGTCCAGGACCTCGACCCCCGTGAAGGTAACGCCAGACCCGAAGACGGTGGCTGCCGTCAGGCGCACCGTGTCCGTCCCCGCCCCGCCATCCACGCTGTCGGTGGCGCCGGCGTCCGCGGTCCCCTGGATCAGGATGAGGTCGTTGTCATTGCCACCCATCACGGAGTCGCTGCCCGCCCCGGAGATCAGGGTGTCAGCGCCGTCACCGCCCAACAGGGTGTCATTGCCCGATGTCGCCAGCAGGGTGTCCGCCCCCGTCTCGCCCATCAGGGAGTTGTCGCCGGACCCGCCGTCGAGCGTGTCGTCACCAGATCCGCCGAGGATGCAGTCCGCCCCGGTCCCGGCCAGGATGGAGTCGGCGCCAAGGCCGGCGTCGATCCGGTTGGCCCCGTCGCCCGCGCCGATCCGGTCATTGCCGTCGCCGCCAAGGATCGAATCCGCTCCGGTCCCGGCGACCAGGCTGTCCGCCCCCGTCTCGCCCGACAGGGTGTTGTCACCAGACCCGCTGTCGATCGTGTCGTCGCCGTCGTCGCCGAAGATGCAGTCCGCACCCGTCCCGGACAGGACAGTGTCCGCCCCCAGGCCCGCCAGGATGACGTTGGTGCCGTCGCCTGCACCGATCCGGTCGTCCCCCCCGCCGCCGAGAAGGGAATCGGCGCCCGCGCCGGCCAACAGGGTGTCGTTGCCGCCGGCCCCCGCCAGGGTGTCGGCACCGCCCAGGCCCGAGATCGACTCCGAGGCTGCAGAGCCGGTGATGTTCTCGTTCCCCGCCGCGCCGTTGATCTGCACCGTCAGGTCGCTGATCGTCCCCAGGCTCGACAGGTCCGTCGTGGTCGCCGAGGCCACGTTGACCACCAGGGTCTCCACCGCCCCGCCGGCCACGCCGCTCATCGTGAAGGTCTGGCCGGTCAGCTGGCTGCCCGAGAAGGTCCCGATCAGGCCGCTGCCAATCGTCACCGCCTGGATGTTGGCGAAAGTCGCCCCCGTCATGTCGATGGCTGCCGTCAGGGAGACCGTGTTCGTGCCGCTCCCGCCGTCCAGGGCCTCGCCGGCGCTCACCTCGCCAGCCGCCGTGAAGAGGAAGAGGTCGTCGCCGGCCCCGCCCGACAGGCTGTCCGCGCCTGCCTCAGCGATCAGGGTGTCGTTGCCGTCGCCGCCGGTCAGGGTGTCGTTGCCGGACGTGGCGACCAGGGAGTCCGCCCCCGCCTCGCCCAGGACGGAGTTGTTCCCCGCCCCAGCGATCAGGGTGTCGTCGCCGTCGCCGCCCAGGATGCAGTCCGCGCCAGTCCCGGCCAGGACGGAGTCCGCCCCCAGGCCGGCGTCAATGCGGTTGTCCCCGTCACCGGCGCCGATCCGGTCATTGCCGTCGCCGCCCACGATCGAGTCCGCGCCGGTGCCCGCCACCAGGCTGTCCGCGCCGGTCTCGCCCAACAGGGTGTTGTCGCCGTCCAGTCCGTTCAGGGTGTCGTCGCCGGCGTCGCCGAGAATGGAGTCCGCCCCCGCCCCGCCGGTGATGTTCTCGTTGCCGGCCGCCCCCGCGATCTGCACGACCAGGCCGCCATAGCCCAGGCCGGGCAGGGCGAAGGTCGAGCCCGAGAGCACGTTCAGCTTCAGGGTCGCCCCCGACCCGCCCCCCGAGGCAGAGGTGAAGCCCGACAGCTGGGTATTGTTGATATTCACCACCGTACTGGCGGCGATGAACAGGCTCTCCACACTCGTCAGGAACAGACCCGTGGGGAAGACCGTCGAGACGGAGATGGCGAGGCTGTCGTTTCCCGCCCCGCCGTCAAACGACTCCGCCGGATCCAGCTCGGAGGTGTCGGTGATCAGGTAGAAGTCGTCGCCATTGCCCCCGGACATGACGTCGGCACCGGCCCCGCCGCTGAAGGTATCGTTCCCATCGCCGCCGACCAGGCTGTCGGTCCCGGCGCCGCCGAACAGGGAATCCGCCCCGGTCTCGCCCCCCAGGGTGTCGGCGCCGTCGCCGCCGTCCAGGGTGTCGTTCCCGTCGCCACCGAACGGGCTGTCCGCCCCGGTCCCGCCCAGGGCGAGGTCCGCCCCCAGGCCGCCGTCGACCTGGTTGTCGCCGTCCCCGGTCAGGAGCCGGTCGTCGCCGTCACCGCCGGCCAGGGTGTCGTTGGCCGCCCCGCCCGAGAGGGTGTCGGTCCCGGCATCCCCGGCCAGGCTGTCGCCCTCGGCGCCGCCCCCCAGGACTGAATCGTTGTCGTCGCCGCCGGCCAGGCTGTCCGCACCGGACAGGTCGCTGATTGTGTCGGCTCCCGCCCCGCCCAGGACCAGGTCCGCCCCGGTCTCACCGTTCAGGGAATCCGCCCCCGTCCCGCCGTCCACCAGGTCGCTTCCGTCGCCGCCCAGGCCCGTGTCGGCGCCACTTCCGCCCAGCAGGGTGTCGGCCCCCGCCCCGCCGGCCAATCTGTTGGCGCCCGCGCCCACGCCCAGGCGATCGTCGCCGTCCTCGCCCGCCAGGGTCGCATTGCCGGTCCCGCTGGCCAGGCTGTCATTGCCCACGCCGCCGGCCAGGGAGTTGGCCCCGTCGTCGGCGCCCATCAGGTCGGCGCCATCGCCGCCCACCAGGGTGTCAGCCCCCGTTGCGCCGTTCAGGGTGTCGTTGCCCGTCCCGCCGTCGAGGCTGTTGTTCCCGGTCCCGCCGACCAGGCTATCCTCGCCCTGGGCGCCCCGCAGGATGTCG
>JBMOEP010000225.1:0-3938 GCA_049314675.1 Phenylobacterium sp. | reverse complement strand
GTGCACGACCACGTCAACGTCTTCCCGACCTTCGCCGAGTACGAGGCACCGTTCCGGGAACTCCTGCGCGGCCTGTCGGCGGACGGCCTTGCCGTACTCCGCGACCACCCGGCGGTGCGCGAGGTCGCAGGCGAGACCCATGCGCGCATTGTCTGGTACGGCAGCGATTCCGGCGGCTGGCGGGCGCAGGGTGAGGTCTTTGGCGATGTCACCCGCTTCGACCTGGTCGCCCCCGACGGCACCTGCACGCCGATGACCACGGGCCTCCTCGGCGCCCACAACATCGAGAATATCGTCGGGGTCTCGGCCCTGCTGCTCGAGACCGGCTTGGTGGAGCGGGCGGGGCTGGTCCGCGCTGTCGCCAGCTTCGAGGGCATCCGGCGCCGGCTTGACCGCCTGACCCGGACCTCTCGAATCCCGGTCATCGAGGGCTTCGGCTCCTCCTGGGAGAAGGCCCGCTCAGCCATTGACGCCCTCAGGCTTCACTTCCCGGACCGGAAGCTTGTCGTGGTCTTCGAGCCGCACACCTTCTCCTGGCGGTCCCGGGACGCCCTATCCTGGTACGACACGGTCTTCGAGGGCGTGGACCGGGTGCTGATCCTGCCCCCGCCAGGGCATGGCGCCGAAAGCCACCACCAATCGACCCTTGCCGAGATCGTCGAGCGGACCCGGGCGGCCGGAGTGGACGCTCGGCCGGTGATAGATGCGCAAGCGGCGCAGGCGGCCCTGTCCGCCCTCTCGGGAGACGAGGTGGTCCTGCTGCTGTCCTCCGGCCCCCTTGCAGGCCTGCCCGACAGCCTGCCGCAGGTCTTCGACAGGCTTTACGGGACCTGACCTGAGCCGCCGTTGACCCCCTCAGTCGGCTTTGCCGACAGCTCCCCCTTGGGGGAGCAATGGCTCCGTAATTCCTCCCCCCAGGGGGAGGTGGCGCGCGCAGCGCGTCGGAGGGGGTCTCCGGCGGCTCAGTTTGGGGGAGCAATTAGGCGGTAATTCCTCCCCTTTGGGGGAGGTGGACCGGGGTGCAAGCCCCGGGACGGAGGGGGAACTCCGCCGCAGCCCGATCCTAGAGCTTGCGGGGGATCATCACCTGCATGGACTCATAGCCCTTCACGAAGCTTGACCAGACCCGATGGGGCTCGGAGACCACGACGATCTCGGGGAAGCGCTTCAGGATCTCTTCCCAGATCACCCGCAGCTGCAGCTCGGCCAGGCGGTTGCCGACGCAGCGGTGGATGCCGAAGCCGAAGGACAGGTGCTGGCGGGGCCGGGGCCGATCGATGATGTAGGCGTCCGCATTCTCGATGACCTCGTCGTCCCGGTTGCCGGAGACGTACCACATGACGACCTTGTCGCCCTTGCGGATGGTCTTGCCGCCCAGTTCGAAGTCCGCGAGCGCCCTGCGCCGCATGTGGGCCAGGGGGGTCTGCCAACGGATGGTCTCGGAGACCATGGAGGGGATGAGGTCCGGATTGGCGCGCAGCTTGGCGTACTGGTCCGGGTTCTTGTTCAGGGCGTAGACAGACCCGGTGATGGTGTTGCGGGTGGTGTCGTTGCCGCCAACGGTCAGGAGGACCACGTTTCCGAAGTACTCCCGGGGGCTCATGTCCCGGGTGGCCTCTCCATGGGCCAGCATGGAGATCAGGTCGCCGGTCGGCTCGGCGTTGACCCTCTGGTTCCAGAGCCCGGTGAAGTAGGCGTGGTACTCCACGAAGATCTGCATCTTCTGCTCGGGCGTATCGATCAGCCCGCGGCCCGGGGCGGCGGTGACCACGTCCGACCAGTAGGTCAGCTTGCGCCGGTCCGCCTGGTCCACCCCGAACAGGGTGGCAAGGGTCATGGCGGTCAGTTCCATGGACACCTTGTCCACCCAGTCGAAGGGCTCGCCGATCGGAAGGCTGTCGAGGATCGCCCCCGCCCGTTCGCGGATCTCGGGTTCGAGCAGGGCGAGGTTGGTGGGCGAGACCGCCGGGGTCACGGTCTTGCGCTGGATGTCGTGCTTCGGCGGATCCATGGCGATGAACATGGGCAGGGGGCCCTCGCCGTTGATCTGATCGAAGATCGTGATCCCGCCTTCGGAGGAGAACACCTCGTGGTTGGTGTCCACCGCCATGATGTCGTTGTACTTCGTTATCGACCAGTAGGGCCCATGGTCGCTTTCCGGCGTGAAATGCACCGGATCTTCCTTCCGGAGGCGTTCGAAGTAGGGCCACATGACGTCGTTCTGGAAGAGATCGGGCTGGGCCGGGCTGAAGGTCTCCAGATCCATGGCCTGGGCAAGGGTGCGGTGCTCGGCCGCAAGATCAAGGTTGCCGTCGCTCATCGTCTGTCTCTCCCACATCGGACTGACCGCCGGCCGGTCTATCGGCCCTCGGACGCAAATTCATGACGCTGGCGTCAACTTAGTATGGTGGCGGTGGATTTCCAACGGGGTCTTTCCGCTTCCGTGCTGGTCCGGAGCCGGCTCCCGCACTAGAACGGAACCCTTCTAGAGGGAGACCAAAATGGCCCTTGATGCCGAAACCCGCGACCAGCTCGTCGAGACCGTCCGCCGCTTTGTCACCGGACGCCTCCGGCCCCTTGAGGCCCAGGTGTCCGAGAATGACGCCATCCCGGATGATGTGATCGAGGAAATGAAGGCCCTGGGTCTGTTCGGACTTTCCATCCCGGCTGAATACGGCGGCCTGGACCTGGGAATGGAGGAGGAGGTCCTCGTCGCCCTGGAGCTTGGCCGGACCAGCCCGGCTTTCCGCTCGGCCTTCGGGACCAATGTCGGGATCGGCGCCCAGGGGCTGGTCATGTTCGGCAACGCCGCCCAGAAGGCGAAGTACCTGCCGGGCATCGCTTCGGGCGAGATCATCACTTCCTTCGCCCTGACCGAGCCCGAGGCCGGGTCGGACTCCGCTGCGGTCCAGACCCGGGCCCTCGGCGACGGCGACCATTACGTCCTGAACGGCGCCAAGCGCTACATCACCAACGCCAACAAGGCCGACCTCTTCACGGTGATGGCCCGGACCGATCCCTCCAAGCCTGGCGGCGGCGGTGTGTCGGCCTTCCTGGTGGAGCGAAACCTTCCCGGCCTGTCGGTGGGCAAGCCCGAGAAGAAGATGGGCCAGCAGGGTGCCCACATCTGCGATGTCGTCTTCGACAATGTCCGGGTGCCCGTCGAGAACCGCCTGGGCGGCGAGGGCGAGGGCTTCAAGGTGGCCATGCAGGTCCTGGACCGGGGCCGTCTCCATATCAGCGCCGTCTGCGTCGGCGTCGCAGAGCGCCTAATCGCCGACTGCGTTGCCTATGCCTCCGAGCGCAAGCAGTTCGGCCAGGCCATCTCCCAGTTCCAGCTGGTCCAGGGGATGATCGCCGACTCCAAGACCGAGTCCCTTGCCGCAAAGGCCCTGACCCTGGAGACCGCCCGCAAGCGCGATGCCGGCGAGAGCGTCACCATGGAGGCGGCGGCGGCCAAGTACTTCGCCTCTGAAATGGTCGGACGCGTAGCGGACCGGGCAGTGCAGATCTTCGGTGGTGCCGGCTACATCGCTGACTATGGGATCGAGCGGTTCTACCGGGACGTGCGCATTTTCCGGATCTACGAGGGCACCAGCCAGATCCAGCAGGTGATCATCGCCCGCGAGACCCTCAAGCGGGGCGGCTGACCATGGCCGTGGACATGGAGGCGGTGATCCTCGACTTCGTCTCGGCCCTGCCGCCGGGCAAGTCGGCCTCCTCCGAAGAGGTGGCGCGGGCGGCCGATCCCGAGAACTGGCGGCGACTGACCGGGCATGTCCGGGGGGCTGCGAAAGGTCTGGCCCGACAGGGGAAGATCGTCATCCTGCGCCATGGAAAGCCGGCCGATCCCGAGGCCTTCAAGGGAGTCTACAGGCTTCGCAGGCCCTGATCCGGATCTAGACCCGGGCGAGTTGCCTGTGCCTCGGTTCCTTGAC
>JBMOEP010000224.1:0-3955 GCA_049314675.1 Phenylobacterium sp. | reverse complement strand
GCGCCTGCACCGCCCCCGGCCGCGACCAGCAGCAGGTTGCCAGTCATGGACGCAGCTCCGCAGAGGCATCCCCGGCCAGCTCGGGAAGCTGGAGATCCAGGCCCGAGAGGAGACCGGAAAAGTCCTTAGGAAGGGGCGCACGAAGGGTCATTTGTCCGCCCTCCGGGTGCGGAAAGGTCAGGGTCGCGGCGTGAAGCATCAGCCTCGGCGCAGGCAGACCGCCCAAAACCAGTGCGCCTCCATACCACGCATCGCCGGCGATCGGGCGCTGGATCGACGCCAGGTGGACCCGGATCTGGTGCATACGGCCGGTCAGGGGAGACACCTCGAGCAGGGCCGCCCCCTCCGAGGTTGCGAGGGTCCGGTACCGGGTGTCCGCCGTCTCTGCATCGACATGGTCCGCAGCACAGACCTGCATGCGGGCCTCGCGGCCGGTCTCCACGCGCCGCAGAGCATCCGTGATCCGTCCCGACGGCGGGACCGGCGCCCCCGGCGCGACCAGGGCCAGGTAGGTCTTGGTGATCTTCCGGGCCATCATGGCCTTGCCCAGGAAGCTCGCCGCAGGCTGGGTGCGGGCTGCAAGAATGACCCCGGACGTGTCCCGGTCGAGGCGGTGGATCAGCCGGGGCCGCGCCTTGCCGGGCCTAGCGAAGGCCCAGAGCATCTCGTCCAGAGTGACCACCTGCCCCCGTCCTCCCTGGCTGGACAGACCCGCCGGCTTGTTCAGGCCAAGGACACTGGCGTCCTCATGGAAGACCATGGCCCGGACATGGGCGACCTGGTCGGCGCTGAGAGGAACGGGTTTGAGCGGCTTCACAGAGCCATTTAGCGGACCTTCGCAGGCGCCGTCATCCTTCGTCAGCAGCGCGATCCCGTCCGCGACTCAGGTCGCGTCACCCTCAAGGATGACCCGATGGGGCGGCGGCGCGGTGAGAACGCCCTCCCGCCCGCTCCGCCAGTCCTCCCGCGTGAGACCCAGGAGATGAACCCCGAGCCGTGATCCGCCGCGTACGATCTGGGAACGGCGGTAGCCTTCCTCGCGGAACAGCAGCTTGCGATGCACGGCCAGGCTGGCCGCATTGCCCTCAAGCGCCTCACCGTTGAGCTTCTCGAGCCCAAGGTCTTCGAAGGCGAATTCGATGAGTTGGAACAGGACGATCGACCCCAGCCCGCCCTGAACCTGGGGGCTGAGGTAGAAGCCCCAGTCCGCCTTCCCGTGGGCCGGATCAATCGCGGACAGGCTGACAACGCCTAGGGGGCAGTCGGCGGGATCCAGGACGACGAACACCCGCCGCACCCGATCCCCTGCTAGCGCTGAGAGCCAGCGCGCATGCTCCTCCGCAGAGATGACATGATCAGTGAACATGGCACCGCGGATGGCGGGATCATTCCGAAGGGTCCGGACGGTTTCCTGTTGTCCAGGGGAACACGCGAGTATCGACCTGAGACGGTGGAGGGTACCGGACTCGGAACTCATGACCTCGAGGCTCCTGGACGCCGTCCCCGCATCGCGGCCCAGCGCTCAAGGCGCTCGCGGACACACACCTCCGAGCCCTCGCCACGGGGCTCGTAGAAGGTAGGGCGACCCATGCCCTCAGGGAAATAGTCCTGGCCGGAAAACCCACCCTCGGCGTCATGGTCGTAGACATAGCCCTCCCCGTACCCGAGCGACTTCATCAGCCGGGTCGGGGCGTTCAGGATGTGGGCCGGGGGCGGCAGGGAGCCGGTCTCCCGGGCTGCCTTCCGGGCGCGGGAAAACGCTGTGTAGATCGCGTTCGACTTGGGTGCGCAGGCCAGGTGTACGGTCAGCTGGGCCAGGGCGAGTTCACCCTCGGGCGATCCCAGGTGCTCGAAGGCCTCCCGGGCAGCGTTGGCCAGGACCAGGGACATGGGGTCGGCTGAGCCGATATCCTCCAGGGCCGCCCGGACCAGCCGCCTTGCGATGAACAGGGGCTCTTCCCCACCCTCAAGCATGCGGGCCAGCCAGTAGAGGGCGGCGTCGGGATCCGAGCCGCGGATCGATTTGTGGAGGGCGGAGATGAGGTTGTAGTGCCCCTCCCGGTCCTTGTCGTAGGCCGGACTGCGCTTCTGCAGGACTTGCCCCAGGGCCGCCGGGTCGAGGGGCGTCGCCGACGCCAGGCCGAAGAGGGTCTCGGCGAGGGTGAGAAGGTAGCGGCCGTCCCCGTCTGCCAGGGCGACCAGGGCCGAGCGCGCCTCGGCGGTCAGGGGCAGGCCCCGGCCCTCCGCCAACTCCGCACGTTCCAGAAGGGCGGACTGGGCCGCCTCGTCCAGGCGTCGCAGTACGAAGACCTGGCATCGGGACAGGAGAGCGCCGTTCAGTTCGAAGGACGGGTTCTCGGTGGTGGCGCCGACCAGGGTGACCACCCCCTCCTCCACCCAGGGCAGGAAGCCGTCCTGCTGGGCGCGGTTGAAGCGGTGGATTTCATCCACAAACAGGAGGGTGGCCTGGCCCGCATGGCGCCGGACCCGGGCCTGCTCAAAGGCCTTCTTCAGGTCCGCCACACCTGCGAAGACGGCGGAAATCTGCTGGAATTCGTATCCCGCCGCCTGGGCAAGAAGCCGGGCGATGGTGGTCTTGCCCACCCCGGGGGGTCCCCACAGGATCATGGAGGACAGCCGGCGCGCAGCAGCCATGCGCCCGATGGGGCCTTCGGCAGACAGGAGGTGGTCCTGACCGGCCACCTCGCCGAGCGACCGCGGTCTCAGGCGCTCGGCCAGAGGCGCCGGATTGGGCGGGGTCAGGCCCGCGGCTTCGAACAGGTCGGCCATGGGCGAAGACTAGCCGCTTCGCGCGCGCCGGTCAGGTCCGGAAATTGGCGGTGATCTCGCGCTCGCCGCGCAGGATGGTCACTGCCCAGTTCCCCGCGGGAACCGAAAGGGCGCCCCGAAGGTCCGAGACTGTCCCGATCTTGCGACCATTAACCTGGCGGACCACGTCTCCCGGACGCAGGCCTGCATTCATCGCAAAGCCCCGGGAGATGTTGATCACCAGGACGCCCCGGGACGAAAAGGCGTCGACGCCCAGTTCCTCTGCAACGGCCGGAGAGACGTTCACCACGGTTGCGCCCTGGAAGGGATTGCGGCCATCCACAAGCCACTCGTCCCGTGCAGGCTTCGCAGGCGGGGGTTCCGGACGGAGGCTGACCTTGATCACCTGTTCATTCCGACGGACGGCGAGGGCGAGGCTTTCCCCCGGTCGCGCCGCCCCGACAGCGAAGGACACCGCCGCAGGATCGGCCGCCGGACGATCGTTCACCGACACGATGATGTCGCCGGACTTCAGGCCGGCCCGGTCGGCGGGACCCCCCGGCCAGATGTCGGCCACAAGGGCACCCTGGGGAGAGGACAGGCCCACACTGCGCGCGATCTCCGGGGTGACGGGCTGGGTCCGCGCACCCAGCCAGGAACGCACAAGGACCTGGCCTCCTCCGGCCGCGGCCTCGACCACCCGCCGGACCATGGCTGCGGGTATGGCGAATCCAACGCCTGCCGACCCGCCTGAACGCGACACGATGAAGCTGTTCACGCCGATGAGATCGCCATCCATGTCCACCAGGGCGCCCCCGGAGTTACCCGGATTGATGGCGGCGTCGGTCTGGATATAGGTCATCGGCGTCCCACCCTGTGGGTCGGCCGCCCGGTTGAGGGCGGAGATGATTCCATTGGTGACAGTCTGGCCCACGCCGAAGGGGTCTCCGATCGCGAGTACGAGGTCGCCGACCTGGGCCTCTTCCGAGTCGTCGATCGGCATGACCGGCAGGCGCTCGGTACCGGCGTCGATCTTCAGCACGGCCAGGTCACCCCTGGCATCTACAAGGAGCACCCGGGCGGGAAACTCCCGGCGGTCCGACAGGGCAACTGTGATCTCCCGGCCGCCCTCGATGACGTGGTTGTTGGTGATGATGATCCCGTCAGACCGGACGATGACCCCGGA
>JBMOEP010000223.1:0-3959 GCA_049314675.1 Phenylobacterium sp. | reverse complement strand
GGCGTCTCAACCCTTGCGGCCTTCTCTGCGATGGGGTCCACGCCCTCGGCGACCTTGACCCTCGCTTCGGCCGCCTTCTCTCGCGCACGGGCGAGTGGGACTGCCAACAGGCCGCCCAAGCCCATCTCCCGTCGCTTCCCGCGCCAACGGTAGACGTAGACCCATTGGCGGGATCCCGCCTTGGTGACCCTGAGGTAGAGCCCGCCACCATCAGCATGCATGCCTGGCTGGGCGATTGTCGCCGCCGAGCGGGCGTTAAGTCGGTTGATCGTACGCGCCATGCCGAGGGGTATAGCATGGGTTATCCTATAATCTATCCTAACACTATGTCAGGATCGGCACGGAAATGGCTGGATGCCTCTGGACACGGAATCGTTTAAACTGCTGATTATATGATGGTTATGGTGATCTCCCTGGATGTCTCCGGACGAACATGGACTATAGTTCGAATCGTGTCGGGTGCGCCAGCGATTTCAATGACTTAGAGTGCCGGGCGCGGGTAGTCTAGGCGAGCCCTCTCGGCACTCCCATAAACCCCAACAAGTCGCCGTCACGCCAGTCGGGGAACTGCCTGCGCTCCGCATCGCCTAGAGACTGGGGGCCACTATTGCCGCCCTCTTTGATGCCAGCGGCCCGCATCCTGTCCCCCAGGCTTCGACCTCGTAGACGGCACACCGCCACAACCCGGTCATAGCTCCGGGGATCCGCGACACACGCGACCCGCTTGCCCGGTCACCGCATTTGCGCTGGACCTGTCAGTCCGGCTGAACGAGGTTGCGCGGCATGGCAGCCAAACTCGAAGACGCCGTTCAGAAGCAGTTTGATCAGGGCGTCGCCTGGCTTCGCGACCACCTTCTGAACCACGCAGAGGTCATGCTGCGCCGGGCATTGGCAGCCGCGCCGGGTCACCCCTCGATCCAGCGTCACCTCGGGATCGCCCTGGTCAAGCTCGGTCGGAACGAGGACGGCATCGCGATGCTCAGGTCCGCCGCTGAGGCCGCCCCAGCGGACGCGGGTGTTCGCTCGGATCTCGAAGTCGCGCTCGCCGCCACCGACAGGGGCGAGGCCTTCAGTACCGACCGGGCCGAGCACAGCTTCGGCGTCATCGACTACAGGTACAAATCCACCGTGCGCTATGGCGGCGGCCTGCCGGCGCATCCGGAATTGGCCCGGATCCTTGCCGCAGGTCGGGGCCGCTACGAAGCCGTTCTGGACGATCTCGCGACCCTGCAGCCAGACTTCGCGGCGCTGTCGACGGGCGGCCACTACGGCCAGCGCGAGCCCTTCTGGTTCAACGCCTGGTTCCCACCGCTGGACGGGATGGCCCTGACCCATTTCCTTCGCGCCAACGATCCGGCCCGATTCATCGAGATCGGCTCCGGCGTTTCGACCAAGTTTGCCCGCCGCGCCGTCGAACTCTATGGCCTGCGCACGCATTTGACCTCGATCGATCCCCAGCCCCGCAACGAGATCGACACCCTTTGCGACACGGTCATCCGCAAACCGCTGGAAGACTGCGATCCGGCGATCTTCGACGCGCTGGAGCCCGGCGATATGCTGTTCCTGGACAGCTCGCACCGCAGTTTCCAGGGGTCTGACGTCACCGTCTTTTTCCTGGACATCCTGCCCCGGGTGAGGCCCGGCGTGATCCTCCATATCCACGACATCTACCTGCCGGACGACTACATCTCCGGTCACGTGTCGCGGATGTGGAACGAGCAGTATCTCCTGGCAACGGCGCTGCTGTTCGGCGGCGACGCCTTCGAGATCTTGTTCCCCTGCTGGTTCGTGCACCGCGATCCGGCACTGTCCGCCCGCGCGAATTCCGCGCTGAGAAAAGGGCCCCTGGAGGGGGTCAATCTCTATGGCGCATCCTTCTGGCTGACCAAACGGGCATAGGCCCGCCTGCCGGTCGGGGCTGTAGGCCCAGGATCCGCCTCCGGTGGGCTCGGGCAGTCCGCTCCAGGCGGTCCAATCGCCCAGACGGACTATTTCAGCCCCAGGGCGCCTAAGGCCTGGTCCCGCCGCTCGGTCATGGCTGCGCGCACACGGACGAGATCGTCGGGGGGCAGGCCCCAGCCGTCCATGTAGGTCAGCTGGGCCGTCGGCATGTAGAGGTCCCACCAGGCCAGTCGCGACCGGTCCACCGGGGCGAGGGCGGCGTAGGCCTCCGCCAGGGCGTTTGCGGCGTGGACGCCGAAACGGCTGTCCAGGTCGCAGCGGGCGGCGGCCAGCTCGGCCATGGGATCGCCCAGGCAGGCGTCTTCCCAGTCCAGCAGGCCGGCCAGATGGCCGTCGCGCCACAGGAGGTTGCCCATCCAGAAGTCCCCATGCAGCAGGCGGGGTGGGCCGGCGAAGGGCGGGCAGGTGGGTCCCGGGAGGGCGTCCGCCGCGAAGAGATCCGGCCGCCAGGTCCTGAGGTCCGGCAGGGGATCGGTGAAGGTCTGCAAGGGCGGCAGGCCGTGCTCCGGTCCCAGCCGATGCAGGGCGGCGAGCAACTCAGCCATGGGCCCCACGAGGCTGGCGGGTGCCCCCGGGGGCGGGTCCGTCCCGCCCTCCAGGAAGTCGAGGACCAGGGTGTCCGGAGGCTCGAACAGGCGCAGGCGCGGGGCGGGGATGCCGAGGTCCGGCAGGCGGGCCAGCAGGGCGGCCTCCCGGGCGGCGCGCTCGGCGGGGGGCGGCTTGCCCGGCATGGCCTTGGGCCGGCGCTCGACGACGGCGTGGACACCATCGGCCGCCTCGAACACCAGGCGCCGGGTGTGCGATGAAACCCCGCCGGTCAGGGGCTCGGCCGCCAGGAGACGGGCGGAGGGGTCCAGGCTGCGGACCCGGGCTTCCGCATCCATGAAGGGGGATTCCATCCGCGCCGGGCTCCGGAAGTCAGGTTTCGGCAAGCCTACCATGCCACCGCGCCCTTCCAATCCCCGCCCCGGCCGGTGTAGGGGTCCCGGCCATGACGACAGACGCCCCCACCCACCAGATGATCCTTGAGCGCCTGGCCCCCGGCCGCTGGCGCGTTCCCACCGGCGAGGAGTGGCGCAACCCCTCGGGGGGTCTGTGGGGCGGCTATGCCATTGGCCTGGCCACCCGAATCATCGAGGCCGAGCCGGAGCGGGTGGGGGAGGTCCTGTCCCTGACCCTGACCTATGCCGCGGCCCTGCCGGCGGGCGACCTGGACGTGCGCACCCGCCGGATCCGCCAGGGCGGCTCGGTGGGGGTCTGGGAGGTGGAGCTGCGTCCGCCGGGCTCGGAGGAGGTGGGGGTCCACGCCATCGTCACCACGGCGAAGCGGCCCGACACCCCGCCCTTTGCCTTCGTCACCATGCCCGAGGCACCGGACCCGGACAGCCTTCCGGCGCCCGAGGTCACCCACGCCCGCCAGCATTTCGGCTCCACCGTCCTGGAGCGCCGTACCCTGGACGGCTTCCCGCCCAAGCCCTCGGCGGGGTCGCGCTCCCTGGCCTGGGTGCGCTCGCGCCGGGAGCCCCTGGACAGGGCCCTCCTGGGCATGATCACCGATAACTCCCCGCCTCGGGCCATGTACGCCTTTGGCATGGGGGTCTCGACCACCACCCTGTCCCTGACCGTCTACCTGCATGCCACGGAGGCGGAGGTGGCCGAGGTCGGCAACGACTTCATCCTGGTGGAGTACGAGGGCCGGATCGGCGGCGGCGGCGCCTCGGACGAGCGCTCCAGCTACTGGCGTCGGGACGGCAAGCTGCTGGCCACCTCCGAACAGCTGGTCTGGTACCGAAAGGTCCCGCCCCGGTCGCCGGAATAGGGACGGACATAGCCGGCCTGGACCTTCAGTTCCTGGCCCGCATTACGCCGAAGTCTTGAGGCGGGGGGTGGGGCGGCGGAGCCGGGCCAGAAGCCCCAGGGAAGTTCAGGTCAGGTAGGGCTCCCCCGGGCTGCGGGTGCGAATGACCTTGGCTGGACTCCCGTAGGCGATCACTCCG
>JBMOEP010000222.1:0-3968 GCA_049314675.1 Phenylobacterium sp. | reverse complement strand
CGCCGTTCCTGCTGGGGAATGGTGTAATGGTAACACAGCGGTTTTTGGTACCGTCGTTCTAGGTTCGAGTCCTAGTTCCCCAGCCAATCCTCCCGTGACGGCTCACCCTGAGTGGCCGCTTGTCACGCAGCGCCCGGCCGCGTCAAATGCGCAGGCTGTCGCCGTCGCACATTTGCGCGCGCGATGTGGGGATCGCCTGATGCAACGCCATGAACTGAACAGGCATTTTGAGTGGCAGCCTATCTCTGGCCCGTTTCGGACCCTGAACGCGGCGCAGGCGCGCCAATACAACGAGGCCGGTTATTTTATCTTCGAAGGGGCGTTCACGCCCGAAGAGGTGGGCCGCGTCCGGGAGGCCATTGATCCCATCGAGCAGGCTCACGAAGCGAAACTGCGGGAAAGGCACGGGGGCCAGCTGTTCATCAGCAAGGCGGACGCGATCACGTTTTCCGTTCACATCGTGACGCGCTCCGAGGTGGCCCGGGACTTCAGCCGTCACCCTGTTTTCCGGGATATCTGCCATGACATCATTGGTGAAAGGGCTCGGCTCTACTGGGATCAGGCGGTCTACAAGAAGCCTGGGAATCCCGAGGAGTTCCCCTGGCACCAGGACAATGGCTACACCTACATGGAGCCCCAGCAGTACCTGACCTGCTGGGTCGCGCTAACGGATGCGACCCTCGAGAATGGTTGTCCCTGGGTTGCCCCCGGCCTGCACCTGAACGGCACGCTGGCTCATGAAGCGACACATCTCGGGTTTCAGTGCGCTCTCGATCCTGAAGGTGCCGTGGCCGTTCCCGTGAAGGCGGGCGATATCGTCGTGTTTTCCTCGCTGACGCCCCACAGGACGGGTCCGAACCTCACCTCGGACACCCGCAGATCCTATATCCTTCAGTATGCACCCGACGGTGTGGTCGCCTTAGATCCGCTCAGCGGCGAAAATAAACCGGCAAATCATCCTGATCGACAATATTACGTAGATTTCTAATCCAATAAGCTAAAATGAGAATAAATAGATCGGATACTGACAATCCGGTGAACAGTTTTATTTTAATTGCCGAGTATTCTTACCTTATTCAGATAACATAAGAGAGTGGGCCAGCTGTAGCCGGTCTGCTTCGGAAAGGACCAAGCGCCTTCCCGGTTCAAGCCGCAGGTCAAGCCTTGCGGGCTGGTCGAAGGCTGCGAGACGAAGCTGAGCCGGGGAACTGGAAAGCAGTTCAACCCGGGTGATCCGGCCCGCCGCCAGGCTCGCAGAGACCTCTATCGCGCCATCGGCCAGCAAGGTGTCGAAGGATGCCGTCTCCCAGGACTGCGGGACGGCGGGAAAGAGGCGCACCAGGCCAGGTGAGCTCTGCAGCAACATGGTCTGGATGGCGTCGGCCGCACCCAGGGCGCCCTCGAGGGTAAAGGCTCCGAACCGCGCCATGCCAATGCCCTGTCCGCTCCAATCTCCGTTGGCGTGGAAGCCATTGGGGAAGACGAAGGCCTGGTCAAAGCGCGCCAGGGCATCCCGCGCCGCCTCGCCATCGCCTATTCGGGCGGCGAGGGCCGCAGCCCAGGCATAGCTGTACCCCATCCAGAATTCGCGGGAGGCCGAAAGGATCTGCCCAACCGTCGCCCTGGCGATCCCTGAGGCGACCGGGTCGGGATCAAATCCCGTGAGCAAGGCCAGCGGGTGTACGGCCAGGGCATGGGAAAAGTGCCGGTGATGGCCGGGGTACTCGACATCCTGCGCGACCTGCAACGCGCCCCGCGCTGACAGGTTCAGCTGCGGCATCTGCTGCAGGACGGACTCCCAGTGTTCTGCGTCGGCAGCCCGTCCGATCTCCCTCGCCAGGGTCGCTGTGGCCGCCAGGACCCACCTGAAGAGGCTCAGATCGTAGTTGGTGAAGGTGCTGAACCAGGCTTCCGGCCGGTTGTCCCCGACCTCCGGCGACGATGACAGGGCGACACTTCGCAGACCCTGAGCGTCGCGAACCTCGCTGATGGCCTCCACGAACCGGCAAACTTCCGTGAGGTAGGGCAGGGCCCGCTCCCGCAGGAACTGCCGATCCTGGCTGTAACGCCAATGCAGGAAAAAATGGTGCGCCAGCCAGGCTCCTGTGGAGACCGAGTGGGTGTACTGGCGCCAGCCGCCAATCTGCCGGTTCAGCAGGTCCGCCGTCATCGGCACGTTGAGGCCTTGGGTGCCGTAGAAGCGCTGGGTCCAGGCCGTGCAGGCCGCCCGGGTGTCCCATAGCCAGTCAAGGAGTCCGAGGCCGGCTTCCAGTTGGTTCCCGGCGTAGGCGGGCCAGTAGGCCATCTGACTGTTGAGGTCGTGGTGATAGTCGCCCTTCCAGGGCGGCAGCCGGCCATCGTCGCTGGTCCAGACACCCTGAAGCGCAGCGGGCGGTCGGCCACGCCGCGCCGCGGCACCGAACTGCGACATGCCCGAATAGTAGACCTTTTCGATCGACGCCTCGGGTAGGTCCAGCCGGCCCCGGGACCAGTAGTCCGACCACCAGGCCGCCTGATCGGAGACGGCCTGGTCGAAATCGCCGGCAAGCGCGGCCTCCAGGCGACGGGTGATCTCACCGACCGGATCCCCGCCGGCGACGGCTTTGATGACGGTACAGGCACCCATCCAGTCCGCGCCGTCCAGCCGCCAGGCCGCAAGGGTTGCAAAGCTGAAGCCACCCCAGCCTTGCTGGACGAAACCGGCCATCCCCGGGCCTGTGATCCGTTCCGGCGCCGGATATCCGAGGTCCCAGGCATGGTGACGGCTCAGGGAAGGCCCCGTCTCCGGAACCGTCTCGGTCGGAGGCGGCCCGAAGGGCGGAGGAACGACGCTGACGTCCGGAGCGCATCCCCGCAGGCGCAGTCGGCAGATTCCCTCGGCGTCGAGGATCGACTCCAGGACGGCACCGTTGGCCAGCACCACTTCCGCCAGTCCGGTCGCCCGCGCCAGACGCCAGCGGATCACTGGGCAGGGCAAGATCAGGGCAATGCGGCCGGCCGGCAGCCGGGTCGGCCCTGCGCGATCATATGGGGCTTCAAGCGAGGCCTTCAGGTCGTCATGCCGCCCGGCGTAATGCGCCTCAGCGACCTTTTCCCACGTATAGTCGGCCCGTTCGTACTCCTCGATGGGCCTGAGATCCCAGAGGTCAGCCCGGTCGAGTGAGATGTTGAGAGGCTGGCCATCTCCCCAGATGCTGGCCCCCATAAGACCATCGCCCAGGGGAAGCCCGTGATCAGAGGTGACCGGCGTCGTCTCGAGCTCAAGGGGATGGCGCCAGACGGGGTGATCTGCAGGCAGCCCCGCAGCCTTTGCCCTGGGCGCTCCTGAACCTGTCAACGGGGCCAGAGCACAGGGTTGAGGGGACCCGCTGCGATCTCGCCCGGAGGCGTGTCCGCAAGCCAGAGCTTGTGATCGAAGAACCGGGCGCCACTGGTGTCCTGGCTGACCCGCGTCCCGTCAGCATACCAGATCACGGTCATGACAGAGCGCAACAGCGAGGTCGGGTTGGGCGGTGCCCGGTGCAGGGTCCAGCCCCGATGAAAGGTGGCGTCGCCGGCCTTGACCGCGCCATGCGTGGCCTCGACGAGGTTCAACTCCCGGACCACCTCGGAGAACCGCGCCTCGGAATCGTCTCCGATGACGAATGACCCAAGGTTACCGCGAAGGTGGCTGCCATTGGCGAAGGTCATGGTCCCGACCTCGGCGGGAACGTCGACCAGGGGCAACCACATGGTGATGGTGTCGTTGGTCTCAAGCGGCCAATAGCTCTGGTCCTGGTGCCAGGGGGTGTGGCCGCCCCCCGGGTCCTTGAAGAGCGCCTGGTCGTGATAGAGGCGCACGCCCTCCACCCCCAGCAGATCGGCCGCCACCTTTGCGAACCTGGCGGCGAAGACGAGCCGCTTGGTGTCGGGACTCCGGGTCCAGAGGTTGTGCGCCTGCAGGAAGGCCCTTCCATAGGTGTCCCGAG
>JBMOEP010000221.1:0-3971 GCA_049314675.1 Phenylobacterium sp. | reverse complement strand
AGATGGGCATGCGGGAGTGCTCGGCGTCGATGAATCGGGCCACGACCTCCTCGAAGGGGGTGTCCACCTCGACGGCAACGATATCCGCCCTCGGGGTCATGACGTCGTCGACCCTCAGGGACTGGAAGGCCTGGGCCTGGTCGACCAGGCGGCCCCCGGCGGACTCGGCCAGGGCCGCCGCCGCCGTGGCGTCGGGGGTCCGGTCGCGGGCCCCGAAGATCCTGAGGATCCGGCTTGCGAGGCCCCGCCCTTGTCGCCCCTCCGGGGCGGGCGCTTCATGACTGGCCATGGTCTCCTCTTTCGGCAGCGTAGGGGTCAGGTGCCCCCAGGCCAGCCAGGATTTCCGTTTCGAGGCTCTCCATTTCGGCGGCCTCTTCGTCGGTCTCGTGATCATAGCCTACAAGATGCAGGACGCCGTGCGCCACGAGATGTTGGAGGTGATGCTCAAAGCGCTTGTCCTGGGCCTCGGCCTCCCCCCGGCAGGTTTCGAAGGCCAGGGCGACATCACCAAGCCAGCCCCCGGGATTGGCGGGGGCCGGGAAGGACAGGACGTTGGTGGGTCCTGCCTTCGACCGGAAGGCGGCGTTCAGGTCCGCCAGGCGGGCGTCGTCGGCCAGGAGTATGGCCAGCCCACCCCGGGCGTCCGCCGCCGCCAGGGCGGCCTCCGCAGCCTTCCGGGCAAGGCCAGGGGCGTCCGCGGAGCCGAAACCCCAGTCGCCGCCCTCCACGAGCACTTCGATCCCACCCGTCCCGGCATCCGGCGTCATGCCGCGGAGCCCGGCGGGCGACCATCGGCCTCGTAGGCCCGGACAATCCGCTCGACCAGGGGATGGCGCACAACATCCTCAGGCCCGAAGCGGGCGATGCCGATGCCCTTCTCGCCCTCCAGCAGGGAGACGGCATGGGCCAGGCCAGAATCCCGGGGGTGGGGCAGGTCGATCTGGCTGGGATCGCCGGTCACGACCATCTTGGCCCTCTCACCCAGGCGGGTCAGGACCATACGCATCTGCATGCGGGAGCAGTTCTGCGCCTCATCCACGATGATATAGGCCTCGGAGAGGGTCCGGCCCCGCATGAAGGCGATGGGCGCAAGCTCGATCTCGCCCTTCTCCCGGCGGCGGCGGAACTGCTCGGGCCCCAGTATGTCGGTCAGGGCCTCCCAGACTGGCGCCATGTAGGGGTCGACCTTCTCGGTCAGGTCGCCGGGCAGAAAGCCCAGACGCTCGCCGGCTTCCACCGCCGGGCGCGAGACGATCAGCCGTTCGACATCACCCCGCAGGAGGGCACCGACGCCGGCGGCCACGGCCAGGAAGGTCTTTCCGGTGCCGGCGGGGCCAAGCCCGAAGACCAGGTCGTTGCGGGCCAGGATTTCGAGATAGCGGGCCTGGGCGGGCGTCCGCGGCGACACGGGGCCCCGCCGGCCCGAGGGCAGGGCACCGGGAGGCGAGCCGCGCCCGGTCCGGGCCTGGCCGATGGCCACGCGCACGTCCGCCTCAGCGACCTCCAGTCCCCGTTCCGCGCGGAGGGCCAGGGACTCGACGACCTTTTTGGCCGAGGCACGGCCGCGTACGTCACCGGTCAGAGCAACGCCCCCGCCAGGGGTCTCGACCAGGACGTCGAAGGCGTCCTCGATCAGGGCTGCATGTCGGCTGGAGGGGCCTGAGACTGCCCGGGAGGCGGCGTCGGAAAGGGTGACGAACTCTGCAGTACGGCTCATGCGGTCTGGGTCTCAGCAACAAGGGTCCCCGCCAGGCTCATCCGGGCAGCGGCGTCGATGCGGACAGGGGCAATCCGGCCGATCAGTTCGGCGGGGCCGTCGCAGTGCACGGCCTGCAGATAGGGGCTGCGGCCGGACAGCTGGCCCGGTTGGCGGCCGGGCTTCTCGAAGAGGACAGACAGGGTCCGTCCCTCCTGGGCGGTGTTGAAGGCTTTTTGCTGGGACTCCATCAGGGCGTTGAGGCGGGCCAGCCGCTCGTCCATCACCGCGACATCCACCTGTCCGGGCTGGGCCGCCGCCGGAGTCCCGGGTCGCCGGGAATATTTGAAGGTAAAGGCCGAGGCGTAGCCCACCTCCCGCACCAGGGCCAGGGTGGCCTCGAAGTCGGACTCGCGCTCGCCGGGAAAGCCGACGATGAAGTCGCCGGACAGGGCGATGTCGGGACGGACGGCGCGGATCTTCTCTACCAGACGCAGGTAGGACTCGGCGGTATGGCCGCGGTTCATGGCCTTGAGGATCCGGTCGGACCCGGACTGCACGGGCAGGTGCAGGTAGGGCATGAGCTGGGGCAGGTCGGCATGGGCAGCGATCAGGTCATCGTCCATGTCCCGGGGATGGCTGGTGGTGTAGCGGATCCGGTCCAGGCCCTCGATCCGGGCCAGCTGGCGGGCCAGGCCGCCAAGGCCGCCCTCTCCCGACCAGGCGTTGACGTTCTGGCCCAGCAGGGTGACCTCGCGCACCCCACGGGCGGCGAGGGCGCGGGCCTCGGCGAGGATGTCACCTGCCGGACGCGACCACTCCGCCCCCCGTGTGTAGGGCACGACGCAGAAGGTGCAGAACTTGTCACAGCCTTCCTGGATGGTGAGGAAGGCGGTGACGCCAGACGTCGTCCGGGCAGCACCCAGGGCGTCGAACTTGGCCTCGGGGGCGAAGTCGGCCGCCAGGCGGTCACCGCGGGAGCGATGGGTCCGGGCGATCAGCTCGGGTAGCTGGTGGTAGGCCTGGGGTCCGACCACCAGGTCTACCGCTGGCTGGCGGCGGAGGATCTCCTCGCCCTCGGCCTGGGCGACGCAGCCGGCGACGGCGATGGTCATGCCCAGCCCGGCGGCGGCCCGTTCGGCCTTGAGGGCCTTCAGCTGTCCCAGCTCGGAATAGACCTTCTCGGTGGCCTTCTCCCGGATGTGGCAGGTGTTCAGGACAACGAGGTCGGCCTCTTCCGGCCGCTCGGTCATGACATATCCCAGGGGTGCCAGGACATCCGCCATGCGCTCACTGTCGTAGACATTCATCTGGCAGCCGTAGGTGCGGATGTAGAGCCGCCGAGGCGCCGGTGGGGAAGGGTCACTCATGGATGGGTAGGCCGTAGAGCTCCAGCCGGTGATCGACAAGACGGTAGCCAAGCCGGCGGGCGATGGCTTCCTGGAGGGCCTCGATCTCCGGGTCGACAAACTCGATCACCTTTCCGGTGGTCATATCGATCAGGTGGTCGTGATGGGTCTCGGGCGCCTCTTCGTAGCGGGAGCGTCCGTCCCGGAAGTCATGCCGGGAAATGATCCCCGAATCCTCGAACAGCCGGACCGTGCGATAGACGGTCGCAATGGAGATGCGAGGATCCACGGCATGGGCCCTGCGGTGCAGTTCCTCCACGTCGGGATGGTCCTGGGACTCCGAAAGCACCCGGGCGATCACCCGGCGCTGGTCGGTCATGCGCATGCCCTTGGCGATGCAGAGGTTCGCGATACGGTCCAAGCGGGGGTCTCCTCGCCCTCAGGATAGGGTCTTCAGGGCTCCGTGTTAAGCGCTCGCCGCAGAACAAGAGCGTCAGCCGTCCCGCCGTCCAGGCGGCGATAGTAACCTCTCCGGCGTCCGACCTCCCCGAAGCCACAGCCGGCGTAGAGCCGCAGGGCGGCGAGATTGTCTTCGGCGACCTCCAGGAAGACCTGCTCCGCGCCGTCCGCACGTGCGGTCTCGAGGGCCGCCTGGACCAGCCGGCGACCGGCCCCGGCGCCTCGCGCCTCCGGGCGGACGCCCACGGTGAGGACCTCGGCCTCCCCGGCCACGGTTCGGACCAGGATCATGCCGGCCCCGTCCTCGATCAGGGCGACGGCACCCAGGGCGGCGATCTCGGCGGCGCTCCAGCCGGGACTAAAGGCAGAGGCATGGAGGTCGGCGAGGGCCGCAAGGTCCCCAGCCCCGGCGCGGCGGACGGTCACTCCGGCAACCTGCCCCCCGGCAGGCGGGCGTCCGGGGCGCG
>JBMOEP010000220.1:0-3981 GCA_049314675.1 Phenylobacterium sp. | reverse complement strand
GTGGCACCCGCGGCCAGCGCGCCAAATCTGGGCGGACTGGGCCTTGTTGGACTGGGCTTGGGACCACCCCGCTGGCGCCTGCACCTGGCCCGCAGCCGGGGCGGACGGAGCGGGGCCTGGCTGGTGGAGGCCGCCGGGACCGCAGACGAGGGAGAAGCCGATGTCGCGCATCCTCTGCGTCTGGTCGCCGAACTGGGCGATCGAGACCTGGCGGCGCCGGCGGCCTTCAGCGCCGCAGGCTGAGCCCTTCGCCCTGGCCAGCCTTTCCCGGGGCCTGAGGGTGCTGACCGCCGTCAGCCCGCAGGCCGCGGCGGCGGGACTCTTCCCCGGCCAGGGCCTGACCGACGCCCGGGCCCTGCGCCCCGACCTGGTCCTGGCCGAGGCCGAACCCGAGGCCGACGCCCGGGCCCTGGAGGCCCTGGCCGACTGGTGCGTGCGCTTTTCCCCCGCCGTGGCCCCCGACCCGCCGGACGGCCTGTTCCTCGACATCGGCGGCGTCTCCCACCTGTGGGGCGGCGAGGCGGAGATGGCTGCCGACCTGGCCGCCCGCCTGGCGAGGGACGGCCTGACCGCCCGGATCGCCCTGGCCGATACCGCCGGGGCGGCCTGGGCCCTGGCGCGGAGCCCGGCGGCAGAAGCGGGTCCCCGAATCCTGGCTCCGGGCAAGACGGAGGCTCAGCCCCTCGCGCCCGAACTGGCCGGCCTGCCAACCGCAGCCCTGCGCCTGGAACCGGCAGCGGTGGAGCGCCTGGCCCGGCTGGGCCTGAGGCGGATCGGCCAGCTGGCCGCCCTGCCCCGGGGGCCCCTGGCCAAGCGCTTTGGCGCCAAGGTCCTGCTACGCCTGGACCAGGCCCTGGGCCGGGCCCCCGAGGCCCTGGCCTTCCGCCGCCCGCCGACCCCCTGGTTCTCCCGCCTGGACCTGGCCGAGCCGGTGAGCGCGCCGGAGGACCTGGCCCGCCTGTGCCGGGACGTGACCCTTCGCCTGTGCGCGCGGCTGGAGGCGTCCGGACGCGGGGCCCGGCGCTTCCGCCTGGACTTCCACAGGGTGGACGGCGCCCCTGTAGGCCTGGAGCTGGGCCTGTCCCGCCCGGCCCGCGACCCGGACCGCATCGCCCGCCTCTTCCTGCCCCGGCTGGAGAGCCTGGACCCCGGCTTCGGGATCGAGGCGGTGAGCCTGCAGGCGGCGGAGGCCGAGGTCCTGGCGCCAGGCCAGTCCGACCTGGCCAGCCTGCTGGAGCCAGTCGAGGGACCCGAGGCCCTGGCGCCCCTGATCGACCGGCTGACCGCCCGGCTCGGGGCCCGGCGGGTCTGGCGCAGCCGGCCCCTGGCGAGCCATGTTCCTGAACGCTCAGTGCGGCGGGCCGCAGCCCGGGAGGCAGAGACGGGCCCCGCCAGAGACGGCCCCGCCGGTGGCTGGCCCGCCTGGCGCCCCCGCCCCCTTCGCCTCCTGCCCCGTCCCGAGGTCCTGGAGGCGGTGATCGCCCTGACCCCGGACGAGCCGCCCCGGCAGTTCCGCTGGCGGGGGCGGGTGCATCGCATCCGCCTGGCCGAGGGACCCGAGCGGATCGGCGCGGAATGGTGGCGGACCGGGATCGAGGCGGTGCGGACCGACCAGGTGCGGGACTATTACCGGGTGGAGGACCAGGATGGGGCCCGACTCTGGGTCTTCCGCTCGGGCCTGCACGACCATGACCGGCCCGTGCGCTGGTGGCTGCACGGCCTGTTCGGATGAGCCGCTACGCCGAGCTGGCGGCGGCCAGCAACTTCTCCTTCCTGCGCGCCGCCTCCCACCCCGAGGAGCTGGTGGCGACCGCCGCCGCCCTGGGCCTGGACGCCCTGGGGGTCGCCGACCGCAACAGCCTGGCGGGGGTGGTCCGGGCCTGGGGGGCGGGACGCAAGGCGGGCGGGTCCCTGAAGGTGCTGGCGGGTGCCCGCCTGGTCTTCGCCGACGGGACGCCGGACCTCATCTGCTATCCCTCCGACCGGGCGGCCTGGAGCCGGCTGACCCGCCTTCTGACCCTGGGCAAGCGGCGGGCGCCCAAGGGCGGGTGCGACCTGTCCCTCGGCGACTTCCTGGACCATGCGGAGGGCCAGCTGGCCATCGTCCTGCCCCCCGCGCCGGGAGAGGCCGGAGGGGCGGACTTCCCCGGGCGGCTGGAGGCCCTGGCCCGGGCCCGGCGGGGATGGATCTGGCTGGGGGGTGTGCGCCGCTACGGCCCCCGCGACCTGCAGGACCTGGCCCGGCTGGAGGCCCTGGGGGCGGCGGCCGGGGCGCCCCTGGTGGCCGTGGGCGAGGTGCTCTACCACGACGCCCGCCGGCGGGCCCTGCAGGACGTCCTGACCTGCATCCGCGAGGGCTGCACGATCCACGAGGCGGGGCTGAGGCTGGAGGCCAACGCCGAGCGGCGGCTCAAGCCCCCGGCCGAGATGGCACGCCTGTTCGCCCGCTTCCCCGGCGCCGTCGAGCGCAGCCTGGAGATCGCCGGCCGCGTCAGTTTCGACCTGTCGGAGCTGCGCTATGAATACCCCGACGAGCCTGTCCCGGCGGGCAAGACCCCCATCCAGCACCTGCGTGACCTGACCTGGGAGGGGGCGGGCTGGCGCTTCGAGGGCGGGCTGGGCGAGCGTGAGCGGCGGACCCTGGAGCACGAGCTCGACCTCATCGAGAAGCTGGGCTTTCCCAACTACTTCCTGACCGTCCACGACATCGTCCGCTGGGCGCGGGCCCAGGGCATCCTTTGCCAGGGGCGCGGGTCAGCCGCCAACTCCGTGGTCTGCTTCTGCCTGGGCATCACCGCCGTCGACCCGACCAAGAAGGACCAGGACCTGCTGTTCTCGCGCTTCATCTCCGAGGCCCGGGGCGAGCCGCCGGACATCGACGTCGACTTCGAGCACGAGCGCCGCGAGGAGGTCATGCAGTACCTCTTCCGCCGCTACGGCCGGGACCGGGCCGCCATCGCCGCCACGGTGATCCACTTCCGGCCGAGGATGGCCATCCGCCAGGTGGGCAAGGCCCTGGGCCTGACCGAGGACGTCACCGCAGCCCTGGCCGGGACGGTCTGGGGCCCCTGGAGCGGCATGAGCCCGGACCCCTACATCCGCCAGGCGGGACTGGACCCGGACGCCCCGGAGATCCGCCGGGCCACGGCCCTGGCCGGCGAGCTTCTGGGCTTTCCCCGCCACCTGTCCCAGCACGTGGGCGGCTATGTCCTGACCCGGGGCCGGCTGGACGAACTGGTCCCCATCGGCAACGCCGCCATGCCGGACCGCACCTTCATCGAGTGGGACAAGGACGACATCGACGCCCTGGGCCTGATGAAGGTGGACATCCTGGCCCTGGGCATGCTGACCGCCCTGCGCAAGAGCTTCGAGATGATCCCACCCCGGGCGGACGGGACCCGGCTGACCGACATCGCCCAGGTCCCCCAGGAGGTTCCCCAGGTCTACGACATGCTGTGCCGGGCGGACTCCGTGGGCGTCTTCCAGGTGGAGAGCCGGGCCCAGATGTCCATGCTGCCGCGCCTGAAGCCCCGGCGCTTCTACGACCTGGTCATCGAGGTCGCCATCGTCCGGCCCGGCCCCATCCAGGGCGACATGGTCCATCCCTACCTGCGCCGGCGCGACGGGACCGACCCGGTGGAGTTTCCCGCCCCGTCACCGGAGCACGGCCCGGCGGACGAGCTGCACCGGGTGCTGGGCAAGACCCTGGGCGTACCCCTCTTCCAGGAGCAGGCCATGCGCCTGGCCATCGAAGCGGCCCGGTTCAGCGAGAACGACGCCGACGGCCTGCGGCGGGCCATGGCCACCTTCCGCAACCTGGGGAGCATCAGCGAATACCGCCGACGCTTCCTGGAGGGCATGACCGGGCGGGGCTATGACCCGGACTTCGCCGAGCGCTGCTTCCGCCAGATCGAGGGGTTCGGCTCCTACGGCTTCCCCGAGAGCCACGCCATCAGCTTCGCCCTGCTGGTCTACGCCTCG
>JBMOEP010000219.1:0-3991 GCA_049314675.1 Phenylobacterium sp. | reverse complement strand
TGGAACCGCCCCTGGGCGTACTGCAGGACCCGCTTCTTCAGAGAGCGGGCCTTGCCGACATAGAGCACCTCGTCCCCCGCCCCGATCATCCGGTAGACCCCCGGCGCGTCCGGCAGGCGCCGGACCTGGTCGCGGATCAGGTCGGCCCCGGTAAGGGGCGCGCCTTCGACCTGGGCTGGGGGTTCGGCGTCCGCGGACATGTCTCCGGTATAGTCGACTCCCGCCCCTCTGGGGACCCCAGGGGCGGGAGCGCAGGTCAGTTCGGCGGGAGAAGGCGGCGGATCGCCTCCAGATAGGCGGCGAAGGCGGTGCGGCCGGGGTCCGTGATCGCGACCGTGGTCAGGGGACGGCGACCGGCAAAGGCCTTGAGGATCTCCACATAGCCTGCCGCCTCCAGCTTGCGCAGGTGGACAGAAAGGTTCCCGTCTGTAGCGGACAGCCGGGTCTTCAGTTCCCCGAAGTCCGCCGCTCCAGCACCCACGAGGTAGGCCATGATGCCCAGCCGGACACGGCCATGGATCACCTCGTCGATGCGCTCAATGTCGAACTCCGGGGTCACGGTCGACCTTCCTGGCGCATCAGCAGGAGGCCGGGCGCAAGGGCCAGGGCGAAGAGCGCGATGGCATAGGCAAGCCAGAGCAAGGGCCCACCCGCCGCCGCCATGGCGATCGACGCAATGAAGCTGCCGACCCCGACCCGGCGTAGCCACCCCGTCCGGCCGATGTGGGCCGCCGCCATCCAGCAGAGCCCATAGAGCGCCAGGATGATGGACGGGAAGAGATTGAGGACCCCCCAGTCTGCAGTCCGGTAGCCCGCCACGATCAAGGCGACGAAGAGGACCCCCATGGCGATCCCGGCTTGGGTCCAGACCGTACCGATGGTCTCATTGAGGCTGCTGGCACCGCCGGGACGGGTGCGGGTCCTGCGGTCGAGGAGCGGCAGGCAAAGGGCAAAGACAGGGCCACTGGCCAGCCAGATCCAGCCGAGGGCCGAGGCTGGCAGGGGCAGGATCCGCGTCTGGATCGCGTAGGCGACAAGGCTGGTGATCCCGAACACGCCGCCGCCAAGGGCCATGTAGGGGCCTGCGAGGATCGGTGCGGCGCGCCCCTCCTCCGCCAGGGTTTTCAGGTAGGCGAGATCGTCAGCGATCTTGGTCTGGGCGTCCGTCATGGAAGGCTCCTTGCATCTGTTGGAGCCACGCTAGCAAACTACTTTGCAATGTAAAGCGCTTTTACCGAGTTCAAATGCGTATGCGGCCTGCCGAGATACCCTCGTAGGCGACAGCGTCGAGGGGGCGGTAGCCGCCGTCCGCCGTGCGGTGGAACAGGGGCTGGGCGACCTTCGCGGGATCAAACCCTTCGGCCACAAGCTCGACCTTTCGCTGCTTGAAGGTGCCGGTGACCTCCATCTCGGGCTGCAGTCGAATGAAGGCCGGGCGGGCATACTCTGGCAGGTCGGCGGCGATGCGCGCTGCCAGATTGCCAAGGTCGAAGCCGTCGCCCGTGACCAGGGCCGCCATGCCGGCCCGGCCATCGGTACCGGGGACCTCCACGCCATAGACATTGGCTTCCACCACGCCCGGAACGGCCTGGAGGCGAAGGGCGACCTCCGCCGTAGAGACATTCTCTCCCTTCCAGCGGAAGGTGTCCCCGACCCGGTCGACGAAATAGACATAGCCGTCTGCGTCCTGGCGCAGGAGGTCGCCCGTGCGGAACCAGGCGTCACCGGGGGCGAAGACGTCCCGCAGCACCTTCTTCTCGGAGGCGGCTTTATCCAGGTAGCCGCTGAACTCGGCCCGGGGATCGGCGGCGTCTATGCGTCCCAGGCATTCTCCGGCCTCGCCGGGCACCGCTTCGGTGCAGAACCCACCGGCTCCGCGCTCGGGCGCCTCGACCTCGTAGTCGAAGCGAACGATCCGGGCATTGAACCGGCCCTTGAGCGGAGCCGGAATCCGGCCGATGGCACCTGGCCTGCCGTCGAAGTTGAACATGGACACGTTGCCCTCGGTGGAGCCGTAGAACTCCAGGACCCGGGGCAGGCCGAACCGGCCGATGACCTTTTCCCAGACGTCCGGCCGCAGGCCGTTGCCGAAGGCCAGGCGCAGCCTGTGCCCCCGCTCATCGGGGTGCGGAGGCTGGTTGGCGAGATAGCGGCAAAGCTCGCCGATGTAGGCGAACAGGGTGCAGTCCTCCTGGCGGATGTCCGACCAGAAATGGGTGGCCGAAAAGCGCCTTCGCAGAACGACGCAGGCGCCATTGAGGAGGGCGGCGCCCATGCCGCAGAGCCCGCCGGTGGCGTGGTACAGCGGCAGGGCCACGTAGATCCGGTCGTCAGGACGGGCCCCGGTCGCGCCTGCGAAGCCCCGCATGTAGAGCTGGACGCGCACGTGGGTCACCCGGGCCGCCTTGGGCAGTCCGGTCGTACCAGAGGTGTAGATCAGCAGGGCTGTGTCACGGGCAGTGAGGCCCTCGCGGGAGGCGGCGGGCGGAGGCGCATCCGAAAGTCCCGAAAGGAGGGCCATCAGGTCGCCTTCGCCGGGAAGCGGTGCCTCGAGGCTCCACAAGCGGGGGCCTTTCTCGAGGTTGCCCAGAACCGCCTGCAGGGCCGGCGAGGTTTCCGGATCGACGATGACCTCCCGGGCGTTGGCGAGGTTCA
The DNA here is from genome assembly GCA_049314675.1 of Phenylobacterium sp. GTDB lineage: Bacteria > Pseudomonadota > Alphaproteobacteria > Caulobacterales > Caulobacteraceae > Phenylobacterium. Next base: position 1,336 of record JBMOEP010000219.1, on the reverse strand, counting down.
GGCAGTGGGCCAGGGCCTGGCCGGTCAACTGGTTGTTGACCAGGGCCGAGACGACCCCGACCTTGGACAGGCCGTACCAGGCCGGCAGGTACTCCATCCGGTTGGGAAGGAAGAGGGCGACGCGGTCTCCCGGGCGGAGCCCGGACTCCAGGGCCCAGCGGGCGAAGCGGTTGGCAAGGCCATCCATCTCCCGATAGCTCAGGCTGCGACCCTCGAAGCGGATGGCCTCGCGGTCCGGCCATCTCCGGACCGAAGCCTCCAGGTCATCGCAGATCCGTCTCGGACTATCCGGCGTAACACCGCGGACCCGGCCGAGGGTGCGGGCGAGGCCAGCATAGAAGCGCAGGTCGCGCTGGAGGGTCTCGAACATGCCGGGCCTGTCCTGGTCAGCAATCACGCCGGCTGATCTGGCGGCAAACGGGAGTGGATTCAAGTGGCGGGCGGCTTCGCCATCCCAGCAACCTCGACTCGGTAGCGGGCCCGGAGCTTCTGGATGAAGACCTGGTTGGCCTGGGTCCGCCTGTCGGCCTTCCAGGCGTCGGCGAGGTCGGACCGGACGGACTCAAACGGCATGGCTGCCGCCAGGACCCGGCGCTCAACGCGGAGGATGTGCCATCCATAGGCCGACTTCACGGGACCGATCCACCGGCCCTCCGGGGCGGTCTCGACCTGTCGCGAGAAGGCAGGACCATAGTCGCGCTCAATGTCGCGGACCGCAGCGCCGGAATAGGACAGGGGTAGGACGAAGGGCTGACCGGCCTCAGCAGGCCTGGGAAGGGACAGGGCGGCGCGGGCTCGGACCTCGGCACCCTCGGCGTCACTGCTGAAGAAGACATGGCGGAAGGTCGCCGTCGCCGGGGCGACGTGGTCAACAGCATGAGTAGCGTACCAGGCCCGAAGGTCAGCCTCCGAGGGTTCGGGAACCGGCTCCAGGTCCTCCGAAGCGAAAGCCATCTTCTGGGCGAGGCGGCGCCGGATGATCAGGTCTTCCCGGTCAAGCCCGAGCCGAACCGCCTCCCGGGCCAGGAGTTCCTCGTCAATTCGCTCGCGGAGCATGGCCTGGAGTTCGTCCGCCGTCGGGGGCCGCTGAGCCTGGGCCTCCCAGTAGGCGACCAGCTGGTGAAGCTCGGCCTCGTCGATGCGCACGACCGGCCGCCTGAGGTCCCGGGCGACGGAAGCGACGGCGAAGAGCACCAGCCCGATCAGCAGGAACTGGGTCAGCGGCTCACGAAGGATCGCCCTCGCGACCGGAGGCAGGGTCATGGGACGTCCTCAGGCCTTCGGATCATACCAGATGGGCGAGGACCAGACCCGCTCCATGACCGTGGGCGAGAGG
>JBMOEP010000218.1:0-3994 GCA_049314675.1 Phenylobacterium sp. | reverse complement strand
CTCCCGCCGGGCCTGCGCGGTGAACGCCCTGTGGGAAGACCTCTCCATCCGGGACGGGTGGGCGCGCCTCTGGCCGCAGACCGAGTTCCTGAAATCCGCACTGGCCCTGGGGGAAACCGAAGACGCCCTGCAGGCCGCGACGGGCCTGGCCCGGTATCTCGAGACCCCGGTCCGCGGACTGTGGCGGGACCGCCAGGGACCGACCGGAGGCTTCGCGCCCGGGGACGCCCCGGCCACCTCGCTCTATCATATTGTCGGTGCCATCCGGCAGCTCGAGGAACTATCCCCAGCACTTTCCGCCTAAGTGACGTTTTTTGTACGTCACGCCCGCTGGAGCGCTCGCCTTTTCACAGAAGGTTGATTACCACGACGCGAGTCCCGCGACCCTGACCGACTCCCCCAACCGCCGCCACGGCTCGGAGACGTTGAATTGATGACCGCGATCCCCGGCCTTCATCCTGCTCCCACCCACCACGCCCGGCTGATCGCCTGGGTAGAGGCGATCGCGTCGCTGACGCGGCCGGAACGTGTCCACTGGTGCGATGGATCGGATGCGGAGTGGGAGGCCCTGACCCGGGAACTCGAGGGCAGGGGCACGCTGACGCGCCTCAATCCCGCCAAGCGCCCGAACTCCTTCTATGCGGCCTCCGATCCCAGCGATGTTGCGCGGGTCGAAAGCCGGACCTTCATCTGTTCTGAGCGCCAGATCGACGCCGGGCCTACGAATAACTGGTCGGACCCCGTGGCGATGCGGGCGAAGTTGGCGGGCCTGTTCGATGGCTGCATGACCGGTCGCACGATGTATGTCTGCCCCTTCAGCATGGGGCCCCTGGGCTCCAAGATCAGCCAGCTGGGCGTCGAGATCACGGACAGCGCTTATGTCGCCATTTCGATGCGGATGATGACCCGGATGGGCCGGGCGGCGCTGGACCAGCTGGGCGACGACGGCTTCTTCGTGCCAGCGGTACACACTGTCGGTGCGCCCCTTGTGGCCGGTCAGGCGGATGTCGCCTGGCCCTGCAACCCCGAGAAGTACATCGTCCACTATCCCGAGACCCGCGAGATCTGGTCCTATGGCTCTGGCTACGGCGGCAACGCCCTGCTGGGGAAGAAGTGCTTCGCCCTTCGCATCGCCTCGGTCATGGCCCGGGACGAGGGCTGGTTGGCCGAGCACATGCTGATCCTGAAGCTGACCTCTCCCGAGAACGAGGCCCGCTACATCGCTGCTGCCTTCCCGAGCGCCTGCGGCAAGACCAACATGGCCATGCTTCAGCCAACCCTGGCGGGCTGGAAGGCCGAGACCATCGGCGACGACATCTGCTGGATGCGGTTCGGAGACGACGGCCGACTGTACGCCATCAACCCCGAAGCCGGCTTCTTCGGCGTGGCGCCCGGCACCGGCAACGAGACCAACCGCAATGCGGTGGCTTCACTGCACGCCAACTGCGTCTTCACCAACGTCGCCCTGACCGATGACGGGGACGTCTGGTGGGAAGGCCTGACGAAGACCCCGCCCGCCAACCTGACCGACTGGAAGGGCCGGCCCTGGACGCCGGGTTCCGGCGAGCCCGCTGCCCATCCCAACGCCCGCTTCACCGTTCCGGCGGGCCAGTGTCCGGTGATCGCCCCCGAGTGGGAAGACCCCAAGGGGGTACCGATCTCGGCCATACTGTTCGGCGGCCGCCGCGCCAGCGCCGTGCCTCTGGTGACCGAAGCCTTCGACTGGGCGCACGGCGTCTTCCTGGCCTCGAACGTCGCCTCCGAGGGTACGGCTGCGGCGGAGAACCGGATCGGGGAGCTCAGGCGCGATCCCTTCGCCATGCTGCCCTTCTGCGGCTACAACATGGGCGACTATTTCCGTCACTGGCTGTCCATCGGCGAGAAGACGGAGGCTTCGAAACTGCCCCGCATCTACTTCGTGAACTGGTTCCGCAAGGACTCCACGGGCCGCTATGTCTGGCCGGGCTTCGGCGACAATTCCCGGGTCCTGAAGTGGGTCTTCGAGCGCCTGGCGGGACGGGCGTCGGCCCGGGAGACCCCGATCGGCCGGGTTCCGACCGTCGGCTCCCTGGACCTGTCGGGCCTGAACCTCGCAGCGGCGGACGTTGACCTGCTGCTGACGGTTGATCCCGCCGTCTGGACCGAAGAGGCGGCCCTGATCCCACCCGCCTATGAGGCCTTTGGTGAGCGTCTGCCCGAGGAACTCTGGCGCCAGCACCGGGCTCTGGAGGGCCGTCTTCAGGCGGCGAGCCGGCCTGCAGAGATTGTCGCGGAATAGCGCGCCGGCGGCAGCCCTTCCCCGGTCCTGGCGGTCAGCTCCGGCTGACCCCATGATAATCGCAGTACCAGTCCGCGAAGCGCCGGACCCCAACCTCGACGGGTGTCGTCGGCGCATATCCGAGGGCTGAGGTGGTGTCGGTGATGTCCGCTTCCGTGCGCGCGATGTCACCAGGCTGCATGGGCATCAGGTTCAGGTGCGCCGGACGGCCAAGGGCCTCCGCAAGGGTCGCGATGTAGGTCATCAGTTCGACCCGGGTCCCGGCGCCGACATTGAGGATCCGCCAGGGAGCGACGCCGCTGGTCGCCGGGTCGGGAGCCTCGGGTCTCCAGTCCGGATTGAGGGTTGCGGGACGATCAAGGGCAGCGATGACCCCGCTGACGATGTCGTCGACATAGGTGAAGTCCCGCTGCATCCGCCCCTGTCCGTAGACGTCGATGGGCCGTCCCGCGACGATGGCGTCGGCGAAGCGGTAGAGGGCCATGTCCGGGCGCGTCCAGGGCCCGTAGACCGTGAAGAACCTCAGGCCTGTGCAGGGCAGGCCGAAGAGGTGGGCGTAGGCGTGAGCCATGGACTCGTTCGCCAGCTTGGTCGCGGCGTAAAGCGTCAGGGGGTGATTGGCCGCCTGGTGAGGGGAAAAGGGCAGGGCCCCGTTGGCGCCGTAGGCTGAACTCGTGGAGGCGAAGACCAGATGCGCCGGCGAGGTCGCCCGGCAGCCTTCCAGGACGCTCAGGAACCCCACCAGGTTGGAGTCGACGTAGGCCTCGGGGTGCTCGAGGGAATAGCGGACCCCCGGCTGTGCGGCCAGGTGTACGACGCCGCTGGGATGGACGGATCGGAAGACCTCTGCGGCGGCTTCCCGGTCCGCCAGGTCGAGCCGGTGATGCTGGTAGCCTTTGCGGGATTCAAGCCGCGCCAGGCGTGCGAGTTTGAGACCTGGGTCGTAGTAAGGGCTGATATTGTCGACACCGACCACGCTCTCGCCCCTGTCGAGAAGGGCGTTAGCGACATGGAACCCGATGAAGCCAGCCGAGCCTGTGACCAGGATCATGACTCTGCGTCCTGCAACCTGACGCCGCAGCCAGCGATCAACGGTTTGACACCACCCGAAGGTCTGGGACGACAGCCGGCTTCTCGCCGCGAATCTGGGCAACAAGATCGAAGATGGCGCGCCGGATCTCGTCGGTGTCGCCCCGCGTGGCAATGGCTTCCAGCCGCCGAAGATGGACTGGTGCTACGCCGAGGGCGCTGGTCGAGACCACTTCAAGGACCTTGGGTGCGCAGGGGATCGCGCTCTCCATCTCGTCCAGGAGCTCCTCGGTAAGCTTTTCTCCGGGGCGCAGGCCCGTAATTTCGATTTCAATATCCTTGCCCAGCGTGCGGCCAGACAGGGCGATCATCTGGCGGGCGAGATCCATGATCTTAACAGGCTCACCCATCTCGAGGAGGAAGAGCCGGGAGCGCTCGGCGTTCAGATCGTAGGCGCAGGCCGCCGTAGCGTGCAGCACGAGTTGGGCCGCTTCGGGAATGGTCATGAAGTAGCGGGCCATTTCCGGGTGTGTGACCGTTACTGGCCCCCCCCGGTCGATCTGGGAGCGGAAGATCGGCACCACGGATCCGGCCGAACCCAGCACATTGCCAAAGCGCACCGCCGAGAAGCGGGTTTCCGAGCCTTCCTGCTGCCCCTGGATCACGGCCTCTGCGAGCCGCTTGGTC
>JBMOEP010000217.1:0-3997 GCA_049314675.1 Phenylobacterium sp. | reverse complement strand
CATCCGGCGTCCGGGCCTCAAGCCAGATTCCACGCTGCAACAGGACCTCGGCCTTGCCGTCATCGGTGATATCCAGGCTCATCGCACCGCAGGGCTGTTCTTCGTCGCAGTCGATCGTGGCCGAACTGGCGATGAAATCGGCCGGAATCGGTACGGCGCCCACGGGGATGACCACCGGCGGGGCCAGGCGCACAGCCCTGCGCGTCTTGCTCGCCAGGGCCTCGCTGGCCGCACGCCGAATCTCCGCGTCGCGGGGCGAGTCCCCGGGACGGGCGGCCAGTTCGCGCAGGGCCGTCCGGTCAAGCTCGCCGGTGTCGAACCGCAGGAGGCCGAAGTCGAAGCGGTCCAGCGCGACCTGGCCGGAGGCCAGCCGCCGCATCTGGTCCATCACCGAAAGGCGGTCAGGGTCCCCGACCGGGCTGAGGGTGAATAGTATGGCGACAAGGGCCGCCAGGACTCCGGTCAGGTTCGCCTTGCCAAAGGCCTCGATCCAGGACCGCCGGGACAGGGCCGCCAGGAGGTGCCCGCCGGCGAAGACCGCCAGGACCAGGAGGCAGGCCAGGGCACGGACCCGGTCAGGCGACAAGCCATGCTGGTCGATGCGCAGGAAGACCCCCACAGCGGCGATCACCACCAGGGGCGCCATGAGGAGACCACCGAGCCGGGCGGCGTACCTGAGGATCCGCGCGATCGTCGCAGGGTTGGTCTCGTCCTGGATGGCGGCGTTGACCAGGATGATCAGCCCGATGCAGGCGGTGATGAGCAAGGCTGCAGCCGAACCGGTGTCCCAGAGGGGCTTGAGGCCAGTGAAGGGCAGGGTCCCCAGGAAGGCGGCCGTCAGGAAGACCATCACCGGCAGGAGCCAGGCCAGCAGCCCCAGGCCGAGGGCCCGGGCGCCCGCCGCCAGGTCCGCCCGCCCGGCGGTGAAATGGACCCCGAGGCCGAAGGCCAGGCCCATCATCGGCCAGAGGACGCCAGGCCGGGAGAGGAACCCGCCCACGGCCTTGAAGTCGATCAGTTCGAACAGGTTGGAGGCCAGGACGACCAGCCCGAACAGGGCACCGACCAGGGCCACGGACAGGGCGGCGCGGACACCGTCGGTCCAGGCGATGGCGAAGTGGCGGGGCCAGGGGTTCCCCCGTCCGGCGCCTTCCCGGGCCAGGACGAGGACATGCCCGATGATCAGTGCCAGGCAGGTCAGGACCAGGGCGCCTGCCGCAGGGACCGGCGGCACATCGGCGTTCACCGGCGCACCCATGCGACCGATTCCTCCAAGGACCGACACCCCCGAAGCTGCCAGTGTCCACAGGGCGAGGGTGCGCGGGCGCAGGGCTCCGTAGGCACCGAGCAGCACGACAGGCAGCGTGAGCGAGGCCAGGGCCAGGATCCCGCGCACGACCTTCAGGCCCTCATTCGCCGGCGTCCAGCGGATCACCGCCCAGACCGCAACACCCCCGGCAATGCCCAGGAGGGCCCGGACCGCGAGGTCCCTTGCAGAGGATCTTGGAACCGATCGGGACGGTCGCGGCATGTTGTCATCCTTCCCAAGCGGGCGGGCTTGGACAGAATCACCCCCCGGGGTGCACCCTGCAAGTCGTTTCCGACCCATAGGAGGCAGGGGCCTTGGCCGCATCTGCGGGACCCGAGATCGAAAGGCTGATCAGCCTCCTGTCCCGCCTGCCGGGGCTGGGGCCCCGTTCAGCGCGCCGGGCCGCCCTCACCCTGCTCAAGCGCCGGGAGCAGCTGATGACCCCCCTGGCCGAGGCCCTGGCTGACGCCGCAGCCAAGGTCCGGGCCTGCACCACCTGCGGCGCCCTCGACACCCGGGATCCCTGCACGGTCTGCTCGGACGGAACCCGGGACGCGGGCCTGGTCTGCGTGGTGGAAGAGGCTGGCTCCCTCTGGGCGCTCGAGCGGGGTGGGACCTTCCGCGGTCGCTACCACGTCCTCGGTGGCCTGCTCTCGGCCCTCGACGGGGTCGGTCCAGACGACCTCAGGATCGCCGCCCTGGTCGCCCGGGTCGCCGCCGGCGGCGTGCGGGAGGTCATACTGGCCCTGCCTGCCACCGTGGACGGCCAGACCACCGCCCACTACCTGGCCGAGCGGCTGTCGGGGTCGGGCGCCGAGGTCACCCTGCTGGCCCGGGGCGTTCCCGTGGGCGGCGAACTCGACTGGCTGGACGACGGCACCCTCGCCCAGGCCCTGCGCGCCCGCCGTCCGGCCTGACCACACCCGGTGACACGCCGGCGATTCCGGACTAGGAACACTTCATGAACTCCGAACTCCTGATCGCCCTCCTGGGTTTCGCCCTGGCCCTTGTCGCCGTGGTCTGGGCCATGCTCGAGCGGGGCCGGGCCGATCGCGCCGAGGCGCGGGTCTTTGACCTCCAGGGCACCGCCGCCCGGGTCCAGGTCATCGAGGACATGGCCGCCCGCAACGCCGAGCTTCTGCAGGCCGAGGCGGCCGGGGCCATCGCCGACCAGCTCCTCGCCCGCGCCAACGAGAGCTTCGAGCTGCGCGAGAAGCTGGCCGAGGAGAAGCTGGCTGGGCAGCTCAAGCCCGTGACCGATACCCTCGCCAAGTTCCAGGAGCAGGTCACCGCCATGGAGCAGGCCCGGGCCCAGGAGACCGGTGGCCTGCGCGAGCAGATTGGTGCCCTCCTTCAGGCCTCCACCGCCGCCCGGGACGAGACCCAGAAGCTCACCGCCGCCCTGCGCCGGGGCGTCGGCGTCCAGGGGCGCTGGGGCGAGCAGACCCTGCGCAACGTCCTGGAGATGGCAGGCCTGCAAAACCGGTTCGACTTCCTCGAACAGGTCACGATCACCTCCGGCGAGCGTCGCCAGCGGCCCGACGTGGTGGTCCGCATGCCCGGCGGCGGCGAGCTGGTCATCGACGCCAAGGTCTCCATCAGCGCCTTCCTCGACGCCCAGGAAGCCCCGGACGAGGCCCAGCGCGACGCCGCCCTGGCCCGCCATGCCGACAGCGTCCGCAATCACATCCGCACCCTGGCTTCCCGGGGCTACCAGGACGAGCTGGGCGGCAGCGCCGACTTCGTGGCCATGTTCATCCCCGGCGACAGCTTCCTGGTCGCCGCCCTCGACCGCCAGCCCGACCTCCTGACCGAAGCCATGGGCCAGAAGGTGGTGGTGGTCACGCCCACCACCCTCTTCGCCCTGTGCAAGGCCGTCTCCTACGGCTGGCGGGTCGAGGACCAGGCCCGGGGCGCCGCCGAGATCGCCCGGGTCGCCCGGGAGCTCTACAAGCGCCTCTCCGACATGGGCGGCCACGTGGCCGGGGTCGGCAAGGCCCTCACCCAGGCCGTGGAGCGCTACAACCAGGTCGTCGGCTCCCTGGAGAGCCGCGTCCTGCCCCAGGCCCGGCGCTTCGAGGCCCTGGGCGTGGACCACGAGGGCAAGCCCATGCCTGAGCTCCCCCACATCGAGGCTGGCGTCCGTCCCCTGGCCCGCCCAGAACCCAGCGCCGACGACAGCGCGGCTTGACGCTGCCCGGACCCGTCCCTAACTGGCGGATCCATGGCCCTGCGCGAGATCCTCACCGTCCCCAATCCTGTGCTGAAACAGGTCTCCACCCCCGTCGATGGGGTGGATGACGACCTGCGCCGGCTGATGGATGACATGCTGGAGACTATGTACGCCGCACCGGGCATAGGCCTGGCGGCCATCCAGGTGGGGGTGCCCCGGCAGGTCATTGTCATGGACCTGGCCCGGCAGGACGATCCCCCCGAGCCCCGCTTCTTCGTCAATCCCGAGATCCTCTGGGCCTCGGACGAGACCGCCCCCTACGAGGAAGGCTGCCTGTCCGTGCCTGAGGTCTACGATGAGGTCGACCGTCCCGCCCGGGTCAAGCTGCGCTATCTCGACTACAACGGCCAGGAAGTGGTCGAGGAGGCCGAGGGCCTCTTCGCCGTCTGCATCCAGCACGAGATGGACCACCTCAAGGGCGTCCTCTTCATCGACCACCTGTCCCGGCTCAAGCG
>JBMOEP010000216.1:0-3998 GCA_049314675.1 Phenylobacterium sp. | reverse complement strand
TTCACCAGGGTCGGCAGGGGCTGGGCCAGGCCCATGTAGAAGAGGTTGGGCACGCCGGGCTTCATCATCCGCTTGTAGAGGGGCAGGCGGTGCTCGGAGTCCGGGACCAGCTCCGGATCCTCGAAGAAGGGGAACTTCATGTCGTAACCGGTGGCGTAGATGATGACGTCAACGTCCTCGACGCTGTCGTCGGTAAAGCGCACCTGCCGGCCTTCCAGGGCCTTGATGCCCGGCCGGAAGGTGATGTCGCCACAGCCCGCCCGGGTCAGGAACTCGCCGCTGACGGAAGGGTGGGCCTCAAGGGGCTCATGGTCGGGCTTGGGTAGGCCATAGTCCTCCATGGCGCCGAGGGCCTTCTTGATGGTCTGGCGGGCGAGTGCCAGGCCCAGCTTGCGCGGCATCCAGGGGGGCATGGCCGCCTTGTCCGCCGGACGGCCGTTCATGTACTTCGGCAGCACCCAGACCCCGCGCCGGGCCGAGACGATCAGCCGACCCGCCAGGGGCCGCTGGGACAGCTCCGAGGCGATGTCCATGGCCGAATTGCCCATGCCCACCACCACAACGGTCTTGCCGCGCACGTCCACGGGATCGAACGGCGTGCGGTAGGCGTGGGAGTGAAGGGACACCCCGTCGAAATGCCCGGGATAGTCGGGGATCCGCGGGCTCCAGTGGTGCCCATTGCACACGAAGAGAATGTCGTAATGCCTTGTTTCACCTGTCGAAAGCGTGACGTTCCAGAGGCCATCTGCATCGCGCACAGCGCGGGTCACGGCGGTGTTGAAGGTGATGGTCTCGCGCAGGCCGAAATGGTCGACATAGGCGTTGAAGTACTGCAGCAGCTGGCTGTGGTGCGGAAAGTCCGGCCAGCCCGCCGGCACCGGATAGTCCTCGAAGGCCAGACGCCACTTGGACGTATCGATGTGCAGGCTCTGGTAGCAGGCCGAGTGGCCGTTCGGGTTGTTGTAATACCAGTTGCCGCCGATGTTGTCGGACATCTCGAAGCAGTCGTACGGCACGCCCAGGTCCTTGAGCCGCTTGGCGGTGGTGAAGCCGGAGCAGCCAGCACCGATGATGCAGGCCTTGAGCGACTGGGTCATCTGGAGTCTCCGATCCGTTTCCCGTTCGAATTGAGGAGTCTGGGGCCGATCGCGCCAAGGTCAAGCCTGACCCTGGGTTAGCCTGGTTCGGATTTCTGATAATATTCCTTATGCGTATAATGCACGCCGTCGCCTGGCTGGGCCCCTCAGCTTGAAAACCCCTCCCAGAGGGCCTGAACCAGGCCGAGAACGCCGGCGATGTCCCCGGGCTCCCCGGTCATCAGAACCTTCAGCCGCCGGGACACAGGGTCATGCACGACATCGAGGCTTAGGCGCGCCGCGCCGCTGGGCCGGGCGTGGAAGGCGCCGTTCAGAGCGGCCGTCCAGCGGCGCGCGCCCTCCGGGTCCACCTCGCCAAGGTCCACAGCCACGGTGGCCGACGGCCGCACGTCGCGCGGCGCTTCGGTCACGCCCTCCAGGACCGCCAGGTCCCCGGGCCGGACCCGATAGCCTCGCCCGACCTGGGTCGCCTTCAGGCGTCCATCGCGGATGAAGCGCAGGATGGTGCGCGGATGCAGCTTCAGCCGCCGCGCGACCTCGGTCACGGTCAGATAGCCACCAGCGCTCATCGCCGCCTCCCCAGCGCTTCCACAAGGTTTGGAGCTTCGAGGTCCGCCAGGAAGCCCGCAAGCGTGAGCTTCGCCAGGGCCGTCATCATGGCGGGTGAACCCATGGGCAGCCGTCCGTCCCCGACCCGGGCGGCGAACTCGCCGGGATCAAGCGCCGACAGGTCCGTCGAAGGCTCCGCAGGCGGCGGCGTCACCACCAGCATCAGGAGGCCGTAGTAGAGCCGGACCAGCGGTTTCATCAGGGCCAACCGATCGTGCTCGCCCTGCCCTGGCGCCTGCCCCAGCCACCCCTCCAGCAAGGCCTCCTCAGCCTCGGGCCCGATCACGGTCTCGAGGGTCAGGATGGCGAGATCAACCATAGGATCGGTCGCGCAGGCCGTCTCCCAGTCCACCAGCCACAGGCGCTCGCCGTCGAAGAGCAGGTTCCGGGGGTTCGGGTCGCAGTGCGCCGCGACAGGAACTGAAACGTCCCAGGGATAAGCGGACCGCAGCTGTTCCAGCCCCTGGATCCAGGGCGCGAGCAGGTCATCGCGGAAATGGCCGGCCTTGCGCACCTCCGCCATCATTCCCGCCAGCCGATCACCGAAGTTCACCGGGTTCGGAAACCGGGCCCCGGACTGCAGCCTCCGGATAAGACGTCCGATGTCCCCCGCCAGGCCCACGGCTCCGCCCGGATGGGACGCCAGCGGACGTGACGGGATGAAGTCCATGACGAGCAACCCCGCATCGGGGTCGCAGGTCCACAGGGGCGGCGCGACCCCTGCCCCGGCCGCCGCCTCAAGGCAGGCGTGCTGGTCAGGGTTGCGCATCTTGTCCGTCGCCGGATCAGACAGGCGCAGCAGGCGCTCGCGCCCCTCCGCACCGAACCGGAAGGCCAGGGCGCCTGAAGCCCCGCCCGGTACGGGATCAAGCGCACCAGTCCAGCCCTCTGCCGCGAGGATCATCTCGACGGGGCCCCTCCAGGGGTCAGGCAGGTCTGTCATCTGCATCGCTAAGTCCGGTAAGTACGTTATTTGAGTCACTATTTGATATTTAGCCGAACATTCTTCGTCGAGCAGGTCAAGCCGCCCCCTCCGGCATGCAAGATTTCCCGACTGAAAATTTGCGGCTTCGACGATCCCGACAAACCCTGACAGGGTTCAAGGGAGTTCCCGACATGCCCCCTCTTCCCCGCGCCTACCAATGGCTGGCCCGCCTCCAGCCCTTGCCGCGCATGGTCGCTGCAGCGCTCGACGACTACGGCATCCACGAGACCACCGGCGCCGCCAACACCCCGCAGATCCTCCAGTGGGCCGCCTAGACCGGCCTCGCCGGCGACTACCGGGCGGATTCCATCCCCTGGTGCGGCCTCTTCATGGCCCATGTCGCCCGGGTCGCGGGACGCGAGACGCCGCCGGCCCCCCTCTGGGCCCTCAGCTGGGCGCGGTTCGGTGTCGAGGGTGGCCAGCCGGAGCTGGGCGACGTCCTCGTCTTCATGCGCCAGGGCGGCGGTCACGTGGGGCTGTACATCGGCGAGGATTCCCGATGCTATCACGTTCTGGGAGGCAACCAGGGCGACCGGGTCTGCATTGCCCGCATCGCCAAGGAGCGCCTCTACGCCGTCCGCCAACCGCCCTATGTGAACAAGCCCCGCTCTGCGGCGACCTATCGCCTCGCCGCCACTGGCGAGGTTTCCTCCAACGAGGCCTAAGACCATGACCGAAGCCGCCCCTGCGACAGACGCCATTCCCGGATATGACCGCCCCGTCGTCGAGGCCTGGCTGGCGGCGAACTGTCCGGAGCTGTCCGGCCCCTTCGACTGGGTGCGCCTGCCTGGCGGGCACTCCAACCTGACCTGGCGGCTGACGGACTCCCGGGGCCGGCAGGCGGTGATCCGTCGTCCGCCCCTCGGCGAGCTTCTGCCCAAGGCCCACGACATGGGCCGGGAGTTCCGGGTCCTGTCGGCCCTGAAGGATACCCCCGTCCCGACGCCTCGCCCCCTCGCCTACTGCGAGGACCCGTCAGTCACCGGGGCCCATTTCTACGTCATGGACTTCCTGGACGGGCATCCCCTCTACACGGTGGAGGACGTCAAGGACTGGGCACCGGAGGCCAAGCGCCGCGACCTCGCCTTCGCCTTCATCGACGCCCTGGCGCAGCTCCACGCCCTTGACCCCGCCGCCGTGGGCCTGGACGACCTGGGCAAGCCCGAGGGCTATGTGGAGCGCCAGATCAACGCCTGGGGCCGGTCCTGGTCCGCTTCCGTGGGGCCCGCCGGTTTCGATGACCCCCGGGCCCAAGAGGTCGAGGCCTTCCTGCGCGCCCGCCTGCCCGGCCAGGTCCCGGCCCGGGT
>JBMOEP010000215.1:0-4005 GCA_049314675.1 Phenylobacterium sp. | reverse complement strand
TCAGTCTGGTAGAGCACCGCGTTCGGGACGCGGGGGTCGCAGGTTCAAATCCTGCCACTCCGACCATTTCCCCCTCTTCAGATGTGATTGCCGCCTGGGGGAGGGTTGGCTCAAAATGTTCATGTTTTGTTTCGATATTCCCGATCGGCGTGGGACACCCGTAGGGATCCGGCGGGACCACCCCGATCCGGAACAATGCCTTTCCGGAGCAAGACATGGCGAAAATGCCCCAGGGCCAGCCCCGTAACGTCCCCGATCCCGAGGGAGACCTCTATGATCTCGAGATGGCGCGAATTCGGAGGCTTCGGGAGGCTCCCGACTTTGGTGCGACGCCTCAGCCAGACCTCATCGACGCAGATCCCGGCATCCGGGATAACCTGCCCAGAATTCGTCAGCCAGGGCCCGCGGCGTCCCTGATCCCGGTTGTCGGGCCAGCCTGGCAGGCGGCGGCGGACCTGCAGGAAGGAAACCTCGTCGGCGCCGGCGTGAACACCGCACTCGCAATAGCGGATGCGACGCCTGCAGGGCCATTGATCAAAGGTGTCAAGGCCGCAAAACTTGGCATTGGGGTCTTCAAGAAGGGGTCCGTGACCGCCGGCGCAGCGCAAAAGATGATCAAGAAGGCGGGCCTGACGGGACCCGGAATGGAAGTCCACCACTCCATCCCCCTCGATGGCGTCGGTCGATCTGTCCAGGATTGGCGGAACCACTACCTCTTCCTGAAGGTCCTCCCCAAGGAGGTTCACCGACGCCTGCATGGGGGTTGGGCGGGAAAGCCCAAGTATGATCCCATCCGGCGGATTTGGTACGGCTCCACCGACTGGCAGAAGGCCTTCCCGACTTCGGCCGCCTCCAGGACGGCTGACGTGGTCGAAAATACCCACCGGACTCCCACCGCGAAGTCGAAATGAGGGTTGCCCCTTGCCGCAATTCGAACAGAATGGGAACGGAAAGTCGCAAGGACAGGATCAATAAGGGAAACCGTCATGGCGGGCGTCTTCAGTTTTTTGGGTGGGCTTTTCGGAGGCCGGCCGCAGTCTGTCGCGCCACCGACCGAACGGGTCCAGGGTATCCTCGACCAGATTCATGCCGAGGCTCTGCCCTGCCTGCATCTCGTTCCCGGCGGCGAGGGACGGACCCGGTTGGGGGGCGAGGCGGACGTTTCCGGCGACTGGCCCAGGTTCCGGGACAGGCCCATGGCCTGCCTGGCGCGCATCGACCTGCAGGAGGTGCGCGCGGCGGGCGGGCCTGAATGGCTGCCGGCTGAAGGCCGGCTCCAGGTCTTCCTCGACATGGGCGACCGCCCCCAGGACTTTGAGCCCGAGCAGCCCGGCGCCTGCGTCGTCCGCCTGGAGACAGGCCCCGCCAGACCTGTCGCGCCGCCGGATGACCTGCGACCGCGAAGCCGGATCGCCGCCTTCCCCCTGATGCCGACCCAACGGACCTCCTATGCCGACGAGCGCATCGCGTTCGACTGGAAGTCCCTGACCAAGGCCGAGACCCTGACCCTGGAGGCGGCTGTCCTGGAGATGTTGTCGCCAGAGCCCGCCCACCAGATCGGCGGGTACCCGGGCATACTTCAGGGGGATGACATGGAGATCCAGTGCGCAGCGGCCGCCGCCGGCACGGGCGACGTCCGGACCTTCGATCCGGACGAAATTACCGCCGAGACGATTTCAGCAGCCCAACACTGGCGACTTTTCCTGCAGGTCGACAGCGACCCAGCCGCAGGTCTTGAGTGGATGCGGCGGGGACGTCTCTTCTTCTGGGTCCACGACGCCGCCGCCCGCCGGGGGGACTTCTCTCGGGTGTTCGCCTTCCTCCACACCTTCTGAGCCGATCGATCCGACGTCGGAACCGGCTCCGCGTCCATTGGCGCGACGCCTGTCCCGGGATAGGGTCTGAATCCCTACAGCGCCCCCGGGATCCGCAATGAAACAGTTTCTCCTGACCATGGCTGGCGTCTTCGCCGGTCTGCTGTTGTTCGTTGTGGGCGTGCCCTTCCTGCTGATCGTCCTGGCGGCTGGCGCCTCGCGGCCCGAGCCCGTTCCAGCGCGGACAGTGGTCGAGCTCGACCTGAGGCAGGAGATCACCGACCAGGACCGGGCCAACCCCTTTGCCAGTTTCGGGCAACCCACCCTGTCCGTGATGCGGATCATCGCCACCCTGCGCAAGGCCGAGACGGACGATCATGTCCGCGGCCTCCTGGTGCGCCTGCCCGAGTCCGGCATGTCGCCCGCCATGGCCGACGAGATCTCCGACGCCCTGCGCCGCTTCCGCAAGACCGGCAAGCCCGTGATCGTCTTCAGCCAGGGCCTCTATCCTGCGGGTGCCACGCCCGCGACCTATATGCTGGCAGCAGCAGGCGGCCAGGTCTGGATGCAACCCGGATCCTCCCTGCAGGCTACCGGCATGGCGTCTGAAGACATCTTCCTGAAGCGCTTCTTCGATCGCTACGGGGTCCGCGCCGACTTCGAGCAGCGCAAGGAGTTCAAGAACGCGGTCAACGGCTACCTGCAGTCCGACTACACCCCGGCCCACCGGGAGGCGGCCCAGTCCATGCTGGAGTCGATCTACGGCACGGCAATCAACCGGGCTGCATCCGACCGCCGCCAGACGCCGGCCACCCTGAAGGCCTCTCTGGAGTCCGGCCCACTGATGGCCGAGGACGCCCTCCGGCTCAACCTGATCGACCGGGTCGACTATCTCGACTCCGCCCGCAAGCAGCTGTCAGACCGGGCCGGCAAGGACGCTGTGTTCCGTGACATCGGCGCCTATGCCCGCAGCGTGCAGGACGTTGGCCCGTCCATGGGACCGGCCATCGCCGTCATCGCCGCCGAGGGCGGTATCGTCACCGGTGGCGGCGGCGGCTCCAATCCCTTTGCCTCCGGGGACGCAATCTACTCCGACCGCCTGGAGGAGGCCCTGATCGACGCCGTGAAGGACAAGGACGTCAAGGCCATCGTCCTGAGGGTGAACTCACCCGGAGGCTCCGACACCGCCTCGGAACAGATCCGGCGGGCCATCGAGAGCGCCAAATCGGCCGGGAAGCCCGTCGTGGTCTCCATGGGCCCGTATGCGGCCTCCGGCGGCTACTGGATCGCCTCGGGCGCATCGGCCATCGTGGCCCAGCCCACGACCCTGACGGGCTCCATCGGCGTCTTTGGCGGCAAGTTCGCCGTGGGCGAGGCCCTGGCCCGGTTCGGGGTCGACCTGAGGCAGGTGGGGGTGGGTTCCGACTATGCCTCCGCCTTCTCCCTGGGATCCGGGCTCTCGGACACCCAGCGCGCCGCCTTCGCCCGCTGGATGGACCAGATTTACGCGCGGTTCATCGGACGGGTCTCCGAGGGTCGCCGCCTGCCTGTCGAACGGGTCGAGGCCATCGCCAAGGGACGGGTCTGGACCGGGGCCCAGGCCCGGGAGCTGGGCCTGGTCGACCAGATCGGCGGCTTCTACGACGCCGTAGACAGGGCCCGGGCCCTGTCCGGCACGAACGAGGAACTGCGCCTGAAGTGGATGGCCTCGGAAGGCACGCCCTTCGAAGCCATCAGCCGCATGTTCGGGGTCTCAGCGACTTCGGCCCGCAGCCTGGCAGCGACAGCCTGGATCCTGGGCGACCCACGGGCCGAAGCGATCCTGGATGAAATGGCCTGGAGCCGCAGGCCGGCGGGGGCTATATCTGTAAGAGTTCCTGAAGAGACGGGGTTCTGAGGATGGATGCGCACGAATTGACTTCTGCTAAGGGGAAACTTGCGGTGCTTGGAGTAAGATCAAACCGCCAGTATTGGCGCACCTCCGCAGCGCGCTCTGCAATTTGTGCAGTCCTACTGGGGGCGGGGGTATTGGGTTTCGGCCCAACTCAGGCGCAAGCTCAGGCCCCGGCCCAGGCGCAGCCTGAGATACCTCTCGCCACATTCGTCGGCCACCCGGACTACAGATCCGCCAGGCTTTCCCCAGATGGCCGGAAGGTTGTGGCGATCAAACGGGAGGCGGCGGGAGATATAC
>JBMOEP010000214.1:0-4023 GCA_049314675.1 Phenylobacterium sp. | reverse complement strand
GCTCTCCACGGCGGCGAGCTGGTGGACCAGCTCGGTGGCGGCGTTGCGGCCGTTCTGCGGGGCGACCCCCGCGTGGGCGGGGCGGCCCTTCACATCGATGTTGAAGGTCGAGCTACCCTTGCGCCAGACGGTGATCTTGTCCGGGGCGTCGCCGGGCTCAAGGTTCAGCTCCACCTCGTGGCTCTTCACCAGCCGGTCGATCAGGGCCCGGGTCCCGGGGGACCCGCGCTCCTCGCTGGTCTCCAGCAAGAGGGTGATGGTGTCGTAGCTGCGAAAGCCCCGGGCGGTCAGGATCTCCAGGGCCACCACGGCCTGAATGACCCCGCCCTTCTCGTCGCCGACGCCAGGACCGGTGGCCCGGTCGCCGTTGGCGGAATAGGGCCACTTCGCCGCTGTGCCAGGCTCAAAGACGGTGTCGATGTGGCCGATCATCAGGATCTTCGCCTTACCCGTCCCCTTCAGGGTGGCGACGAGGTTGTCCGGCAGGCCGGGGATCTCGGCGGGCACGCGCTCGATCTTGGCGCCCAGGGCTTCCAGCCGTGGCGCCAGTAGGCTCAGGACCTTGCGCCCGCCCTCCACGTCGCCCGTGCCGGAGTCGATGTTGACCAGGGTCTCCAGCAGCTTCAGCTGCTCGGGTCGCGCCGCCTCGGCGGCCTTCCAGAGCGCCTCGTCCTTCCGCGGGGCCGCCAGGGCAGGCAGGGCGGTCGCACCCGCCGCCAGGAGGGCCAGGGCCAGGGTCGTCCGTCTCCGGCGGGGCGCGCGCATCATGGGTGTTTGTCCTTGTCTCGAGGCTTGACTTTGGCCCCCCAGGCCTCCGGCGGCAAGGCCCAGGGGCGTAGGCGCCGGGGCGGGTCCGCAGGGCGCCAGTCACCACCGCCCAGGTCGAAGGCGACCCCGTAAAAGGGGTCTGTCTGCAGGACGGCGCCCCAGCGTTCACGCATCCACGCAGCCTCGCGGGCGAAGCGTTCGGCGTGACGCGCCTCCAGGTCCGAGCCCCGGGAGGCGGACTCCCGGTGGATCAGGTCGGCTCCGGGGGTCCAGATCACCTGCAGGCCCAGGGCACCGATCTTCAGGCACAGGTCGATGTCGTTGAACGCCACCGCCAGGTGCTCCGCGTCGAAGCCCCCCGCCGCCTCGAAGACGGACCGGCGCACGGCCAGGCAGGCCGCCGTCGTCGCCGAGACGCACCGGGCGGTCCTCAACCGGTTGGAAGGCCCCGGGTCCCGGGGTCCCGCCCCTACGCCCAGGGCGCCCGCCACGCCGGCGGTGCCAATCCCCAGGGCGACCCCCGCGTGCTGCACCCGGCCGTCCGGGAAGCGCAGCATCGCCCCCGCCGCACCCACCTCTGGCCTCAGGGCCTGCGCTGCCAGGGCCTTCAGCCAGCCGGCGTCTCGGACCTCCACGTCATTGTTCAGGAAGACCAGCAGGTCCCCCGTCGCCGCCCTTACGGCCGCATTATTGATCGCTGAATAGTTGAAGGGCCCGGGCGCCGGCAGGATCCTCACCCTCGGGTCCCGGGCCAGACGCGCGAACAGGGCCTGGGTCGCCGGCTCGGCGCTGTCATTGTCCACCACCAGCAGCTCCAGGTCGGGCCAGTCTGTGGCCTCCAGCACCCCCCGGGTGCAGGCCTCCAGGAGGTCCGCCCGGTCCCGGGTCGGTACGATGACTGAGACCTTCGGGGCCGGGCCGGGCAGGTCCCGGGTGATCTCCAGCCAGGCTGGGCCGCCCTCTACCGCCCGGGCGGTCGCCGCCTGGCCAGTCGCCGCCAGATGGTCGTTCACGGCCAGCGCCGCCGCCCCGCGGCACCGGGCCATGGCCCTCTCCGAGAAGGACGCCTGCCCCGCTTGACGCCAGTGATAGAGCACGGCCGGGATGTGCCGGATGCGCTCCGGCCCCGCCGCCCGCGCGACCCGCAGCACCAGGTCCCAGTCCTGGGCACCCTCCAGTCCCTCGCGCAGGCCGCCGGCCTGGGCCACCCGGCTGCGGCGGATCACCGTCAGGTGGCTGGCCATGTTCTGCGACAGCAGGATCTCGGGGTCCCAGGCGGTCTTGAAGTGCGGCTCCACCCGCCGCCCCCGCCCGTCGATCTTGTCCTCGTCGGTGTAGACGAGGTCCGTTTCCGGGTGGCGTACCAGTTCAGCCGCCACCTCCAGCAGGGCGTGGGGCGGGATCAGGTCGTCCTGGTCCATGAAGGCGACGAAGTCCCCGCTCGCCAGGGCCAGGGCTGAGTTGGTCGCCGCACTGATGTGGCCGTTGGTCCCGCGCCGGACAACGCGGACCCGCGGGTCTGCCGCCGCGGTGGCCTCCAGCCGGGCCCAGGTCTCCCCGCCCGGCGAGGCGTCGTCGGCCAGGCACAGCTCCCACTTCGGCCACAGCTGGGCCTGCACAGAGGCGATGGCGGCCTCCAGGTGCGCCGGGTCCGGGTCGAAGACCGGGATCACCACCGAGATCAACGGCCCCTTCGCGGCCAGCCGGGCGGCCAGGTCCCGGGCCGCCGCCAGGTCCGCCGGGGTCAGCCTATCGCAGCGGGCGATCCAGCGGGCGTAGGCGGCGGAGTCCAGGGCGTGGGGCTCCAGCACGCTGCGGATTAGCCGCGCTCCCGCCGGATGCCGAGCCAGGCGCTCGGCCAGGGCGTGCACCGGCCTGTGCAGGACCGGGACCGACCGCACCATTCCTAGCGCCCGGGCGGCCAGCCGGCGCAGGGCGGCGGCGGGTCCGGCTTTCGGTCGGGGTGGCGGGGCGAAGGACATGCCTCCTTCTACAGCCGCCTCGCGCCCTCCGGCGACCCCTTCCCGTCGTCGCCGAAGGGTTCTAGGTCTGGCGGTGGAGACCGGCGTGACCGACAGCCCCTTGCGAACCTTCGCCCGAAGCTTACTCGGCCGCCTGCCCGGACTGGCGGCGCGCGCCCGCTCGACCGTGCGCACACCGGACGAGGCCCTCGTCGCCGACGGCATGGATCCGGACTGGTACCTGGCCATGAACCCGGACCTCGTCACCGCAGGCGCCGATCCCGTCGACCACTTTCTGCGGCACGGCTGGCGGGAGGGTCGCGATCCCGTCGCCGCCTTCAGCGTCCGCGACTACCTCGAGCTCTACCCCGACATCGCCGAAGCCGGGATCAACCCCTTCCTCCACTGGCTGAAGGCGGGGAAGGCCGAGGGCCGCCTGCCCCGCCGGGAGGTGGGCCGTGCGGCCCGGGCCGCCGGCCTGCTGGAGCCCCTGCAGGTCCGCCTCGACCGCGCCGCCGCCCGCTGGCCGCGGGTCCGGCCGGCCTCCCGGGACGACCTCGTCCGGCGGCTCACTGCCCTCGGCCCAGCCCTGTCGGACCTCCACCTGACGGTGAGCCACGACGACGCCTTCCGGAATGTCGGCGGCCTCCAGCTCTGCGTCCAGCGCGAGCACGCCGCCTTTGCCTGCCAGGGCGTGACCGGCCTGCACCTCCATCCGGTCGACACCTGGCCCACCCTGCGCCAGGACGGCGGCGGTCCCCTGGGCCTGGCCCTGGGCGGTGAGGCCTTGGGGGTCTGGAGCGCACAGGACCTGGCCGCTGCCCTCGCCTCGGTCCTGCCCCCGGGTGGCCGCCGCAGCTTTGCCCTGCACAGCCTTCTGGGGCACGATCCCGCCGCCATCGAGGCGGTCCTGCGCGCCGGCGGTTTCAGCCGGGGCGTCTTCTGGCTGCATGACTTCGCCAGCCTCTGCGCCGGGGTCCACCTCATGCGCGACGACCTTGCGGACTGCGGCGCGCCGCCGGCCGACAGCGCCGCCTGCAGGGTCTGCCTCTACGGTCCGCGTCGGGCCCTCCATGCCGGGGGCCACCGTCGTCTCTTCGAGGCCTTCGACCTGACGGTCCTCTCGCCCTCCCAGATGGCCCTGGACCTCTGGCAGCGGGCCTCGGGCCTTGGGGAGGCCTCCGCCCGGGTCCTGCCCCACGCCACCCTCGGCGGGCCAGCCAAGGACGCGCCTGCGTCACCGCCGCCCGACGGCGTCTTGCGCGTGGCCTTCCTCGGCGCGCCGGTCCCGCAC
>JBMOEP010000213.1:0-4043 GCA_049314675.1 Phenylobacterium sp. | reverse complement strand
GGCCCCTCATCGGCGCCTGCTGGTCTGCGAGTTCGAGGTCGATGATCCGCGCGGTGATCATGTCTTCGCCGTAAAGGGCGCAGACCCGGCAGAGGAGGTTTTCCAGCTCGCGGACATTGCCCGGCCAGCCGTGGGCCTTCAGCCGATCCAGGGCGGCGGCGTCGATGGTCTTGGATGGTAGCCCCTCCCGGTTGGCGCGCAGGAGGAAGCTGCGGGCGAGGTCGGGAATGTCCTCGGTCCGGTCCCTCAGGGGCGGAATGCGAAGGGGCGCGACATTCAGCCGGAAATAGAGGTCCTCGCGGAACAGTCCCTGCTGGATCAGGGCCCGCAGGTCCCGGTTCGTGGCGGCGATGATGCGCATGTTCGGCTGCCGCCCAGTCCTCGGGTTGACCGCCGTCTCCGAGCCGTCGATCACCCGCAGCAGGCGGGTCTGGGCGTCCAGGGGCATGTCCCCGATCTCGTCCAGGAACAGGGTGCCCCCGTCGGCTTCGACCAGCTTGCCGATGTCGCCGTCGCTGCGTCCGAACAATTCGGTCTCGACCCGCTCCCGGGGCACAGCGGCCAGGTTGATCACCACGAAGCGACCGTCCCGGCGGCGGCCCATGTCGTGCAGGGCGCGAGCCACCAATTCCTTGCCCGTCCCGCTCTCGCCGAGGATCAGCACCGTCAGGTCGGCACCAACCAGTCGGGCGATGGTGCGGTAGACCTCCTGCATGGGTGCCGAGCGGCCGATCAGGGGAAGTCGCTCATCCCGGGCAGCCCGGGCCTGGGCCCTAGAGGCCTCCGCGTCCGCAGGCCGGGACAGGGCCCGCCGTGCGATGGCGGTGATGTCCTCAAGGTCGAAGGGCTTGGAGATGTACTCGAAGGCGCCTGCGTCGGCGGCGTTGACCGCCGTCAGCAGGGTGTTCTGGGCACTCATCACGATCACCGGCAGGCGCGGTCGCACCTTCCGGATCCGCGGCAGGACGTCGAAGACGTTCTCGTCGGGCATGATCACGTCGGTGATGACGAGGTCGCCCTCGCCCTCCGAGACCCATTTCAGCAGGGTGGCGGCATTGCCGGTCGCCCGGACCTGGTAGCCCAGTCGGGTGAAGGTCTGGCTGAGCACCAGGCGGATGGAACTGTCATCATCGGCGATGATGATCTTCTTGGCGGCGTTGGCAGCGGTGCTCATGCCGGCTCCTCCGAAACAATGGGCAAGAGGACCCGGAAGACCGTCCTTCCGGGTTCGGACTCGAAATCAATCAGCCCGCCATGGGCGGAGACGAGCTTGGAAACCAGGGCGAGCCCCAGCCCGACCCCGCCGTTGCGGCCGGTGACGAAGGGCTGGAACAGGCTGTCGCGCAGGGCGGGCGGAACCCCCGGGCCATTGTCGATGATGCGTACCTCAAGAGGCGTGCTGCGAAGGCCCTTGGCCCCACCGGTGCGGATGCGCACGCCATGCCGAAAGGCGGTGCGGATGATGATCTCGCCCTGCCCGTCCCCCCGTCGATGGGCAGCTTCGGCCGCGTTCTTCACCAGGTTCAGGAACACCTGGATGAGCTGATCCTCATCGGCGGGGGTCATGGGCAGGGAGGGGTCGTAATCCTCGACGACGGTCAGGCCTTCCGCCACCCCATTGACCGCCAGGGTGCGGACACGATCGAGGACGAGGTGGATGTTGGTCGGGCGACAGGTGGGCGCCGCATCATCAGAGAAGGCCTCCATGCGGTCCACCAGGCGCTTCACCCGGTCCACCTCATCGACGATCAACTGGGCCAGGGGCGTGTCCTCCGCCCGGACGCCCGACTTCAGAAGCTGGGCCGCGCCGCGGATACCCGCGAGCGGGTTCTTGATCTCATGGGCCAGCATCTGGCCGAGACCGACGATGGTCCTTAGTCCCGCACTCTCCACGCCGCCCCGCTCGCCACTCAGGGCACCAGAGCGGACCGTCAGGGTCAGCAGCACGGACCCTGCGTCCAGGGGTGCCGCCGAACCGTCGGCCCGGAACATCGTCTGGCCGAAAAGGCTGACCTCAAAGCCCCGCTCGCGGACGGGACCACCCTCGCTCCGCACCCGGTCCACCAGGCCCATCAGCGGGGAGTCCGGAGAGACCGCTGCGGAGAGGCCGTTGCGGGTCATGACGCCAAGGGACTGCCCGAAGAGCCGCTCGGCCGCTTCGTTGGCGGCCTGCACGCGCCCGTCTTCACCAACCACCAGGGCCGGCTCCGGCGCCAGGTCGAAGGCTGCTGCTCTCACGGACTGTCCAGCGGGAACCGGGGTCACGCCATCGCCTCCATCCGCCAGAGCTCGGTCAGGCCGAGCTCGATCTCGCGGGGATCCTCCATCCGGCAAAGCCGGCGCCGGGCCTCAAGTCTCACCACGGGATCGGCGGGGGTCGCCGCCTCGTCCACATAGGCCGCAAGGTGCTTGCGGAAGATCCGCACGCCGTTGCGATCCCCATAGAAGGCGAGGCTCTCGGCGAAGTGCTCAAGGACCACACCCAGCCGAGCCTCCCGCCCCGGCTCCTCGGGGGCCTCGCCGGCAAGACCCCCCTCGATCCAGGGGGCGATCCAGGGCCGGCCATAGACGCCCCGGCCCACCATGACCGCATCGGCGCCAGACTCCTTCAACGCCCGCGCGGCATCGGCGGCGTTACGGATGTCGCCATTGACGATCACCGGGACGGAGACTTCGGACTTCACCCCGGCCACCGCCTTCCAGTCAGCAGCGCCCTTGTAGAACTGGCAGCGGGTCCGGCCATGGACGGTGATCGCCCGGATCCCACGGGCCTCGGCCCCCGCGGCGATCTCGGGCGCATTGCGCGAGGCGTCGTCCCAGCCCAGCCGCATCTTCAGGGTGACAGGCGTGTCCACGGCGTCCACAACGGCATCGATCAGGCGGAACAGGAGGTCCGGCTCCCGCATCAGGGCCGATCCAGCCAGGGCCCCACCGGTGACCTCCCGCGCCGGGCAGCCAAAGTTCAGGTCGATGACGTCAGCTCCGGCCGCAGCTGCCAGGCGGGCACCGGCGGCCATGTCTTCGGGCGCGCGACCGACCAGCTGGACGACCATCCGGGGAAGGCCCTCGCCCACAGCCGCCCGTCGGACCACATCGGGCCGACCCGCGGCAAAGGCTGCGCAGGCGACCATCTCCGTCGCCACATAGGGCGCGCCCAGACGCGAAGCCGCGCGCCGGAAGGGCAGGTCCGAGACCCCCGTCATGGGGGCGATCCAGACCCTACCGTCGATGGCGACTCCGCCGATCCGGACCTGATTGCTCATTTTACAGTCACTTCCATCGCTTCCTTTTTAGGCAATCTGAGGCCCGGGTAAAGTCCCCTTGCGCCTCAGGCCACTGGACAGGCCAGCCGCGACGCCTAAACACCGACGCATGACCTTCTCCGCCGTCATCGTCGCTGCGGGCGCCAGCCTCCGGGCGGGCCCTGGCCAGCCCAAGCCCTGGCGTGAACTTGGCGGACGACCGGTCCTCAGGTGGTCGGCCGAGGTGCTCTCCAGGACCGGGGCACGTCGCCTGGTCGTGGTTGTCACCCCCGACCGGCTTGAGGCGGCGAAAGACCTTCTGTCCGACCTGCCCGGCCTGGTGGTCACGGGCGGTGGCGCCCAGAGGTCGGAGTCGGTCCGATCCGGTCTTGCGGCCATTGACGGCCCGGCTTCGGAGCCCGTCCTGGTCCATGACGCTGCCCGCCCCTTCCTGTCGCCCGAGGTGATCCGCCGGGTGCTCGAGGCCCTCAACGGGGCCGACGGGGCCATCGCCGCCCTCCCCGTCGCCGATACCCTGAAGCGGGGGCGCGGGCATGTGGAGGCCACGGTGGATCGCGAGGGCCTCTGGCGCGCCCAGACCCCCCAGGCCTTCCCCCGGGACCGCCTGCTCGCGGCCTTCCAGTCCTGGTCCGGCGCCGAGCCAACCGACGAGGCGGCGGTCATGGAGACGGCAGGTGCGCGCATCGCCCTGGTCCCGGGAGACCCCCGGCTCTTCAAGCTTACATGGCCGGAGGATTTTGACATGGCAGAGTCCCTTGCCCGCCCCGCCCGCGACATCCT
>JBMOEP010000212.1:0-4052 GCA_049314675.1 Phenylobacterium sp. | reverse complement strand
GGGGCCGGGCCCTCAACGACCGGGCCATGCTCCAGGTCGAGGCCAGTTGGGACCGGCGACTGGGCGAGATCGCAGACAGCCCCCTGGTCCGGAAGGGCTCCCGTGACGCCGTCACCGTCTCCACCGGCCTGACCTGGCGCTTCGGCTTCGGCGGCTCCTGACCCCCGGGTCCGCCCGGGCTTGGCCCCGGGCCCAGGACCTGAAAGGGATGGGTGGTCTCTAGACAGGAGCCCCCATGCCGGACCTCAATAGCCGCATCCAGGACGCCGAAACCCGGCTGCTGGCCGAACTGCGCCGCCAGCGGCGGAACCTGCGCGAGAGCGGGGAGAGACCCGACGATGCGGCCCTCGGCCAGCGGGTGGCCGACACCGTGGCCGCCACCATCGGCTCCTGGCCCTTCATCATCGTCCAGTCGGGGCTGATGGCCCTGTGGGTGACCCTCAACGTGATCGCCTGGATCCATCACTGGGACCCCTACCCCTTCATCCTCCTCAACCTCGCCCTGTCCTTCCAGGCCGCCTATGCCGGCCCCTTCATCCTGATGAGCCAGAACCGCCAGCAGGACATCGACCGCCGCAAGGCCGAGACCGACTACCAGGTCAATGTGAAGGCCGAGCTGGAGATCGAGCTCCTCCACGAGAAGCTCGACGCCCTGAAGGAGCAGGAGATGGCCGACCTCGCCCGGGCCGTGCGCAACCTCTCCGAACAGCTGGAGGCCCGCCGCGGCTGAACCAGGGCGGGACCGCCGCAGACCCCCTCACCCGGCTTCGCCGGGAGCTCCCCCTTGGGGGAGCAATTAAGCGCACTCATTCCTCCCCCCAGGGGGAGGTGGACCGCGCAGCGGGACGGAGGGAGTCCACGGCCTTGGACCTTGCGCACAGGGGCCTTTCACGGACAGGATGGGGGAAAGCGGGAGGCGAAGGCGATGGATCGACCCCATGACAGGGCCCTGAGGGCGAGGGCTGCGGCCGTGATTCCCGGGGGCATGTTCGGCCACCAGTCCACGGCCCTCCTGCCGGACGACTATCCCCAGTACTTCGTGAAGGCCAAGGGTGCCCATCTCTGGGACGCCGACGGCGGCAAGGTGCTCGACCTGATGTGTGCCTACGGCCCCAACCTCTTCGGCTATGGCGACGAGGCCATCGACGCGGCCTTCATCGCCCAGCTTCGGCAGGGCGACACCCTGACCGGTCCGACGCCGGTGATGGTCGAGCTGGCCGAGACCCTGGTGGACATGGTCGGCCACGCCGACTGGGCCCTGTTCTGCAAGAACGGCGGCGATGCGACGACCATGGCCCTGACCGTCGCCCGGGCCCAGACCCGCCGCAAGACCGTGATCCGCGCCCGGGGCGCCTATCACGGCTCGACCCCCTGGTGCACACCGCGCACGGCCGGGGTGCTGGACTCCGACCGGGCGCACCAGATCCTCTGCGACTACAACGATGTGGCCAGCCTGGAGGCCGCGGTGGCAGAGGCCGGCGACGACCTTGCCGCCATCTTCGCCGCCCCCTTCCGCCACGACGCCTTCATCGACCAGGCCGAGCCCGAGGCCGCCTACGCCGCCCGCGCCCGGGAACTGTGCGACCGCACGGGGGCCCTCCTGGTGCTCGACGAGGTGCGCGCCGGTTTCCGCCTCAGCCGCGACTGCTCCTGGTCGCGCCTGGGGGTCGAACCGGACCTGTCCACCTGGGGCAAGGGCCTGGCCAACGGCCACGCCCTGTCGGCCCTCCTGGGCTCGGACAGCGCCCGCAAGGGGGCCGAGGCCATCTACGCCACCGGCTCCTTCTGGTACCAGGCCGCGCCCATGGCCGCGTCCCTCGAGGTCCTGCGCCGCATCCGCGAGACCGACTACCTGGAGCGGCTGGAGGCCCTGGGCAAGCGCCTCGCCTCGGGCCTCTCCGAGCGCGCGGACGCCGCGGGTTTCGGGTTCCGCATCACCGGCCCCGGCCAGATGCCCCTCTTCCTGTTCGACGAGGACCCGGACCTGAGGAAGGGCTTCTTCTGGTCCAGCGCCATGCTGGCGCGGGGGGTCTACGTCCACCCCTGGCACAACATGTTCCTCTGCGACGCCATGACCGAGGCGGACATCGACCAGGCCCTGGACGCCGCCGAGGCCTCCTTCGCCGAACTCCGCACCGCCGCCCCCGGCCTCACTCCCGTGGCCAAGATGGCCTTCCTTTCCCAGACCCGGTGATCCCATGACCCCCGAAGAGTACGCCGGCCTCGACGGCCTTGGCCTGGCCGAGGCCATCCGCAAGGGGCAGACCACGCCCCTGGAGGCCGTCGACGCCGCCATCGCCATCATCGAGCGCCACAACCCCGCGCTGAACGCCGTGGTCCACACCGCCTTCGACGAGGCCCGGCAACAGGCCCGGGGCGACCTGCCGGATGGCCCCTTCCGGGGCGTGCCCTTCCTGATCAAGGACCTGGCCATGCCCGTGGCGGGCTGGCCCCGCACCTCGGGCAGCCGCTTTGCCCGGAACATCGTCGACCGCGAGGATGGTGGCCTGACCACCCGCTACCGCAGGGCTGGCGTCATCCCCCTGGGCAAGACCAACACCCCGGAATACGGCATCACCGGCACGACCGAGAGCGCCCTCCTGGGCCCCTGCCGCAATCCCTGGAACCCCGGCCACATCGCTGGCGGCTCCTCCGGCGGATCGGCGTCAGCAGTGGCCTCGGGCATGGTCCCCATGGCCCACGCCAGCGACGGCCTGGGCTCGATCCGCATCCCTGCGGCCTGCTGCGGCCTGGTGGGCCTGAAGGGCACCCGAGACCGGATCCCCAACCTGCCGGACGGCTTCGACTACGCCGCCGGCTTCGTAGTCGACCACGTGGTCACCCGCACGGTGCGCGACAGCGCCGCCATGATGGACGCCACCGATACGCCCGAGCCCGACAGTCCCTACCCCGCTCCACCCAAGGCGGGCCCCTTCCTGGACGAGGTGGGCCGCGCACCGGGACGCCTGCGCATCACCTGGTCGTCGGAAACCGTCTCCGGCCGGCCCATCGACCCCCAGGTCCAGGCGGCCCTGGAGCGTACCGCCGATCTCCTGCGCCGCCTCGGCCACGACGTGGTCGAACAGGGCCTGGGCATCGACTACCGCGCCCTCTACGCCGCACGGGGCCCCGTCTCGGGCGCCAACTTCGCCGCCGGCATGGCGCGGCTGATCGAGCAGGTGGGCCGCGAGCCCGAGCCGGACGAGCTGGAGCCCCTCACCTGGGTCTCCCTCAAGGGTGGGCGCAAGGTGACCGGCGAGATGGCCCTGCGCTCCCTGCAGGAACTGCGCATGCTGAACCGGGTCACCCTGGCCGCCTTCCGCGACCGCGACGTCCACCTGACCCCGGTGCTGGGCACCCCGGTCCCGGAGATCGGCTTCATCGACCCGGTCAATCTGGAGCCCAAAGAGGTCAACCGCCGGCAGGGCCAGGTCTTCCCCTTCACCCCGCCCTTCAACTTCTCGGGACAGCCCTCCCTGTCCCTGCCCCTGGAGACCACGGCCGACGGCCTGCCGGTCGGCATGATGTTCACCGCCCGCTATGCCGACGAGGCCACCCTCTTCCGCCTGGCCGGCCAGCTGGAGCGCGAGGCGCCCTGGGCCGGACGGCGGCCGGGACTGTGGGCTTGAGGGGACTGCCGCGACGGGACTGGCTGACCCTGGCGGCGATCAACGGCTTCTCTGCCATCGCCATGGGCGCCTTCGCGGCTCACGCCGTGAAGGACCCAAAGGCCGCCGAGTGGATCCGGACGGGCGCCCAGTACGCCTTCTGGCACACCATGGCGACCTTCGCCTCGGCGGCCCTGATGGGCATGGGCGCCCCTCGCGCCCGCTTCGCCCCGGCCTTCTTCCTGACCGGCTCGGTGATCTTCGCCGGGACCCTCTACGCCATGGCCTTCGGCGCCCCACGCTGGCTGGGGGCGGTGACGCCGGTGGGTGGGGTCCTGTTCCTCTGCGGCTGGGCCTGGCTGGCGGTCTCGGCCCGGGACCTGGACCGGGGCGGCTAAACGCAGCCGACCGCCGTTGACCCCCTCACCGGCCGCCCATCCCAAT
>JBMOEP010000211.1:0-4085 GCA_049314675.1 Phenylobacterium sp. | reverse complement strand
CTGCACAACCACGCGCGCATGTGGTTCGCCTCGATCTGGATCTTCACCCTGCGCCTGCCCTGGGCCCTGGGGGCGGATCTCTTCCTGCGCCGGCTCGTCGACGCCGACCCGGCCAGCAACACCCTGTCCTGGCGGTGGGTCGCGGGCCTCCAGACCCCGGGAAAGACCTACCTGGCGACACGGGAGAACATCGCCCGCTTCACCGGAGGCCGCTTTGCCCCCTCGGGCCTGGTGACGGAGGCCCGGCCCCTGGTGGAGCCGGCGCCCGAACCCCCGGCGAGCCTTCCTTCCGCTGCAGGCGCTGCGCCTCCGGGACCCTTCCTGCTGCTGGCGACGCCGGAGGACCTGACCCCGGACCTCGGAGGGATCGACCCGGCAAGGGCGGCCGCCGCGGTCGTCACACCAGATTCCCACCTGTCCTTTGGCGAGGCCGCCCGCCGGTTCGTGGCCGGCGCGGCAATGGACGCAGCCGATCGCCTGACCGGGCGAGTGGAGGGGCCAGTAACCCTGCTGGATCGCCTCGACGCCGCCGCCCTGGTCGCCGCAGCCCAGGCGGCGCAGGTGCGGACCCTCGTCACGCCCTACGCGCCTGTGGGCCCCACGGCAGACGCCCTGGCGCAGGCCGCGCGGGGCCTTGAAGCCGAGGGCCTGCGCCTCGTCCAGGTCCGCCGGGACTGGGACACCCACCTCTGGCCCCACGCGACGGCGGGCTTCTTCGCCTTCCGCAAGCAGATCCCGGCCTTGCTGCAACAGGAGAGGTCCAGGTGAGCCGTCCCCTGCAGGTCGTCTGGTTCAAGCGTGACCTGCGCATCGCAGACCACCGCCCCCTGGCCCTGGCCGCCGAAGCTGGGCCGGTGCTGCCCCTCTACATTGTTGAGCCCGAGCTCTGGGCCCAGGCGGACGCCTCGGGAAGACAGTGGGCCTTTGCAGGGGAATGCCTCGGCGAGCTGGCGGCATCGCTGGCCCGGCTGGGCCAGCCCCTGTTGGTCGAGGTCGGCGAGGCGCTGGAGGTGCTGGGCCAGATCCATGAGCGTCACGGCATCGCCGGCCTCTGGAGCCACGAGGAGACTGGAAACGGCTGGACCTACGCCCGGGACCTGGCCGTCGGCGCCTGGTCGAAGGCGGCTGGGATCCCCTGGCGCGAGGAACGCCAGTTCGGCGTGATCCGCCGCCTGAAGTCGCGTAACGGCTGGGCCCAGGCCTGGGACCGGGACATGGCCCTGCCGGTGACGCCCCCGCCCGTGGCGCTTGTTCCCCTCGGCGGGTACTGGCCGGATCGCATTCCATCGGCAGACGACCTCGGCCTTGCGTCCGATCCCTGTCCCCATCGCCAGAAGGGCGGGCGTACTGCGGCACTGGAGGTTCTGGACAGCTTCCTTTCCGGCCGCGGCCGCGACTATCGCCGGGAGATGTCGAGCCCCCTCACAGCCTATGCGTCCAGTTCACGGCTCTCGCCCCACTTCACCTGGGGGACCATCTCCATGCGGGAAGTCGCCCAGGCCACCTGGGCGCACCAGCGCGGGCTCCGGGCGTCGGGTACCGTCGACGCAGGACGATGGCGAGCGTCAATGGCCTCATTCTCGGGGCGCCAGCACTGGCGTTGCCACTTCGTCCAGAAGCTGGAGGACGAGCCCCGGATCGAGTTCGAGAACCTCCACCGCGCCTACGACGGCGTCCGCCCCAGCGAGGCCGATCCGGACCGGCTGGAGGCCTGGACCCGGGGCCTGACCGGCTATCCCTTCCTCGACGCCTGCATGCGGGCGCTGGATGCCCATGGGTGGATCAACTTCCGCATGCGCGCCATGCTGATGTCCTTCGCCAGCTACCATCTCTGGCTTCCCTGGCGGGAGAGCGGCCTGCACCTGGCGCGGAAGTTCGTGGACTATGAGGCGGGAATCCATTGGCCGCAGGTGCAGATGCAGTCAGGCACGACGGGCATCAATACGCTCCGGATCTACAACCCCGTGAAGCAGGGCCACGACCAGGATCCCGAAGGCGCCTTCGTCCGGGCCTGGGTTCCCGAACTCGCGGCCGTCCCTGACGCCTTCGTCCATGAGCCCTGGCGCTGGGAGGGGGCGGCAAGCCTCGCCTATCCCGCCCCCGTCGTCGACAACGCCGAGGCCATGCGGGCGGCCCGCGAAACCCTCCACGCCCTGCGCCGCGACAGCCGCCACAAGGGCACCGCCCGGGTCATCGCCGCCCGCCATGGCAGCCGCAAGACCGGCTTGTCCGGGGCGGGGGGCCGCCGGCGAGGCCGGGTCAAGCCCGCAGGCGCTGTCCAGCTAACCCTGGACTTCGGGTAGGGCTGACGACCCAGCGAACTCGAGCCTGTTCCCTTCAGACGGAACGTCTGAAGGGAACAGGCTCCTAGTCCAGAAAGCTAGATCCTGTTTGGATCCGATAACCGGTTCCCACTATCGGAACAGGATCTGGGGGGTCAGCGGGCGTTATCGCGCAGGTTGATGAAGGGCGCGCCGCCAGACCCCGTCACCTGGGGCATCTTGCCGTCCCACTTCTCCACGGCCTTCAGGTCAACGTAGCGTGGGTTCGCCGAGAGGGCCTCATTGATGATCCGGATGGACTCCGCCTCGCCACGGGCGGCGGCGATCTGCGCTTCGGCCTGGGCCTGAGCCTTGGCGACCTGGGAGCGCGCGGTCAGGGTCTCCTGGTCGGTCCGGGTCTTGGCCTGGATGGCCTGGAGGATGACGTCCGGGTAACGGATGGTACCGATCCAGTCGAGCTGGCTGACCACCACGCCGAACTTTGCCCACTTGCCGGCAACCCGGGCGAGGGCGCGCTGGATCACCAACTGGCGGCCGCCGGAGTAAAGGGCGTCGACATTCACCTTCTCGGCCTCGGCTGCGATGGCCGAGCGCACGTCATTGCGGATCGGCCCGTCCAGCAGCTGGTCGAAGGTCAGGCGGTAGGTCTCGTAGAGCTTGGGTGCCGAACCGGGGGAGACCTGCAGGGTGATGGCCACGTCGGCGGTCATCGGCAGGCCGGTGTTGTCGGCGAAGGCGATCTCCTCGTTCTCGGGACCGCGCTCATCGGCCTCGCGGGTGTAGCTGTAGGTCCGCTGGATCACCGGGTACTCGACAATCCGCTCTCCCACGCTGCGGAAATGCCAGCCCGAGGTCAGGGGCTGAGGGTCCACGCCGGCGGCAGGCCCAAGAGTCCGGATCTTCACTCCGGCATTGCCGGGTTCGACGGTCTTGCCAGCGACAATGATGGCCACCAGCACCAGCACCAGAGCGAACAGGGCGGCGGAAACACGACGGATCAGAGCAGGATCAGGAATTGGAATTGGAGCACCCCATTGTTTTGTCCAGAAAGAGATATGTGTCGAAAGGCCAATCTTCAAGCCGTCGAGGCGCAGCGGCTCCGGAGCCTCCGGTTTCAGCGGCGGGCGGGAGCTCGGGGCACGGTCAATTCCACTGGGTTTCGGCCCGTCCCTGAGCCATCATGGTGCTGGCAATTGTTTCCGGAGATTCCCGTCCATGCCGTCGTCTGAGAGCCCTGCGCTTACTGGCCGCACGGGGCCCGCCATCGAACGCCTGACCCTTCGCCAGCCGGACGACTGGCATGTCCACCTGCGCGACGACGCCATGCTGGCCTCGGTGGTCAATTACACGGCCCGGCAGTTCGCCAGGGCGATCGTCATGCCCAACCTCAAGCCGCCGGTGACCACGGTCGCGGCTGCCCGGGCTTACCGCGAGCGCATACTGGAGGCCGTGGAGCCCGGTCTCGACTTCACTCCCCTGATGACCTGCTACCTGACCGACGGCATGGACCCCGGTGAGGTGGAGCGGGGCTTCGCCGAAGGGGTGTTCACGGCCTGCAAGCTCTACCCGGCCCATGCCACCACCAACTCCGCAGCTGGCGTGACGGACGTACGCCACATCCACGACGTGCTGGAGGCCCTGCAGAGGATCGGCATGCCCCTCTTGATCCATGGCGAAGTCACCGACCACGAGGTCGACATCTTCGACCGGGAGGCGGTCTTCATCGACCGGGTCCTCCACAAGCTCGTTGCGGACTTCCCGGCCCTGAAGGTGGTGTTCGAGCACATCACAACGGCCGACGCC
>JBMOEP010000210.1:0-4121 GCA_049314675.1 Phenylobacterium sp. | reverse complement strand
CCGCGCTCACTCCCCCCGGGTGTAAGGATCGTTCGGTCCGCCGATGCGCTCCAGGCGCATCCGGCCGAGGTCGGGCCGGGTCCAGCCCATCCGACCGTCGGTTTCCAGCCAGCGGCGCACCTCGATCCCCGGCATCCCCACGGGGCGCAGGATGAAGGCGCCCGCCTCGTAGGTGGCAATGGCGACGATGGGGGTGCGGAAGTCGCGCACCGAGACGTCGTGTACGGCGTTGGCCTCGGTCCCGTCGGCCCGGGCGTCGGCGATGGTTCCGCCCCCCATGTCGACGATCCGGTTCCCGCACTGCTCGATCCGCTCCACATAGCCGTGCATGCGCTCGCCCGGGGCCGGTGCCTTGCCGTTGACCTCCACGATCCGCCAGATGCCGCGCAGGTCCGGGGCGCCTGCCGCCAGAGGTTCGGAGCATCGGCGCAGGACCGGCTCCGGGAAGGTCTTGCCGTATCCCCCGGGGACTTTCGGCGTGTTCGCCACGGGGATGTCGTCGGCCCGCACACCCGTGCCTGCGGACCCCGCCGCCGCCGCCGTCAGGGCGAGCGCCCCCAGGAGGGAAGAAAAGCCAGCCGCCATATCGCGCCCTCCGGGGTCAATGTCCCAATGTCCCAATGTCCCAGCATCCAGGGCGGCCGTAAAGGCGAAGCCCGCCCGAGGGCGTCACGTCCCGCTTCGGGTTGAAACTCTCCAGCCCTGTCACCGTCACGACACCAATCGGCCTCATGTCGCCTCGCTGGGGGAGGCTCGAGCCATCATGACCTTCAATCTGTTCGACCTTACCGTGCCAAGGTTTCAGCGCGCGCTGCACGTGTTGCTCGCCTTGCTTGAAAAGGCCGAGGCTCACTTCGAGGCGGCGGGCCCCGGCGAGGGGCTGTCCGGCCTCGCGGATCTGCGCCTCGCCCCAGACATGAATCCCCTTCCGTTTCAGGTCCAGGCGGCCATCAATAATGCCCTGGGTGCCACGCGACGGCTTCGCGGCCTGCCGCCCGATGACCTGGCCGGGCTCTCCACCCTGGAGGACATGCGCCAGGCGCTTGATCAGGCGCTTCAGGAACTGTGCACCCTGGCTCCAGCGGACTTCGACGGCGCAGGCGAACGCGAGATCATCCTGCCCAGCCCCAAGGGTGACCGTCACTTTCCGGCCCCGGATTACGTACTGAACCTCGCCCTGCCCAACGTCCTTTTCCACACCGCCATGGCCTATGCGCTGCTGAGAATGGCCGGGGTGGACATCGGAAAGCGTGACTTCCTTGGGCCGCTACCGCCGCGGCGAGCAGGCGACCAGGGACCCAGGGGGCAAGGCCCTTTGGTCCCTTCGCCCTGAGCGGCGGCAGGCGCCCGATAACGACTACGGGGGTTCGGTCGTCATGGACTGCGACGTCCCCGGGGCTCCGGCGTTTTGCCCGGCTTTCGGCCGGCAGGTCGGCTTAAGGGGATAGGACCTCTAAGGGCTGGGGCCCCCAACCGCCTCGTACGCGAGTGTGCCCACACGACAACAGCCTGAGCCTAGAGTTTGCGAAATCCGAGGTCGCAGACCCGCTACGCACGATGTTCATACAAGCATACCTGAACTGACATGTGGAAGCGCTAGCGCCCCGTACAGCACAAAATACGAGGGTAAAAATGTTGCGTCGATCGGTTCGTGGACTTGTTTTTTGCACGGTGTGCACATCTGCTTTGCTCGCTTTTTCCGGCGCTAACGCGCAGGTCGCCGGCGCTCGGGCGCCGGGAGAAAGCTATATTGAGGAACTGATTGTCACCGCTCAGAAGCGCGAACAGCGGACCCTCGACGTCCCGATCGCCCTGACCGCCTATACCGGAGCCTTCCTGGACGAAATCGGTGTCCAGGAGTTCGAAGAGCTGTCCCTCTTTGTCCCGGGTTTTGAGGTCCAGAACCAGTCGCCGAACAATCCCGGGTTCGTCATTCGCGGCATCACCTCCGATGACGGGGGCGCCACCGTGGAGCCTCGCGTCTCGGTCTTCCAGGATGGCGTTTCGATATCCAAGTCCCGCGGCTCGTACATCGAACTCTTCGACAACGCGCGGATTGAAATTGCCAAGGGTCCGCAGTCGACCCTCTTCGGGCGCAGCGCCCTGCTTGGCGCGGTCAACGTCGTCCAGAACAAGGCGGATCCCAGCGGCTTCGCCGCTGCCGCCAAGTTTGAGGCCGGGAACTACGATTTCCGCGGCATCGAAGCGATGGTCAATCTCCCGCTGAGCCCGACCCTCGCGGTCCGGTTTGCGGGCCGTGTGAAGACGCGCGACGGATATGTCGATAACCTGCTGGGCGGACGGGACTTCAATTCTACAGACACCGCAGCCTACCGTGCGGTCCTCAAGTGGAGCCCGAGCGACAATCTCGATGCAGACCTGATCCTCAACTACGAGGAGAACAACCCCACCGGGACATCGTTCAAGTCGTTGACCTATCTTCCGACCGACACCTTGACGGGTCGTGTTCTTGGCGATCTGGGCCGGAATTCCGGCGCGGCGCTGGCCTCCAGCGATGGCTTTTCAGGCGGTCGTGATCTCGGCCTGGAGCGGACGACCTGGGGCGTCACCGGGCTCGTCGGATACAAGTTCAGCGATACGCTTCGGCTGTCTTCCATCACCGCGTTTCGCCGCTTCGAGTCTTTGGAAGTGTTCGACGCGGACGGCTTCTCGCTTCCGCTCTTCGTCTTCGCCGAGGACGCTCGGGGCGACCAGTACAGCCAGGAATTCCGCATCAACTACGATAGCGGCACCCGTTTGAGCGCCTTTGCCGGCGTCGGATACTTCCACGAGGACGGGTCCCAGGCGGTGCCGCTGCAGTACAATGAGCGCGTGTTCGCCGCGCGGACCACGCCGGCCCTGGCCGGCCTGCTCGGCTTCACGCCGCCGAACGTCCCCGCGATCGACACCATCAACTCGGCGGCGGCCCTCAGCACGCTGAAGCTGGTCCATCGCGAGACCTTCGAGAACTACGGCCGCACCACCTCGTACGATGTGTTCGCCGATGCCACGTACAAGTTTACCGACCAGTTCGAGGTCTCAGCTGGCGTGCGTTACAGCAGCGACGAAAAGAGGTCCGGATACCGCGGCACACTCGACAACGGCGGCTCTGTCCTGACCAGCGGCTCTGCGGCCAATGCGGCCAATCCGGCCACGGCCCGTGGCATCTTCCTGCAGTCGACGCCGGGGGGTCTTCCCCAGTACCAGTCCTTCTCCGACTCGGGCGTGACCTATCGGATCGTGGGCCGTTACTCCGTGTCCGACGATATCAGCCTGTTCGTCACCCACTCCCGCGGTCGGCGTCCCGAGGTGCTGTCGCCGGGGGCGCCGGCGGCGCCGCAGGGCAATGCCCGCTTCACTCCCGTCGCCGCCGAGATCGTCGACTCCTACGAAGCCGGGGCGAAGACCCAATGGCTCGACCGTCGCCTCTCCCTTGAGGGGTCGATCTATCAGTTCTCGTACACGAACTTCCAGACGAGCATTCAGGTCTCTCCAGGCGTGTTCCAGACAATCAGCGCTGGTGATGCCTCGGCGACAGGTTTTGAGGGCCAGATCAATTGGAAGCCGATTCGCGAACTGATGATCTTTGGGACCTACGGTTACAATAACGGCAGATTTGATAACGGACGCTTTAAGGGCAACAGCTTCCGTCTCTCTCCGGACAATACTGTCTCTTTCGGAATGAAATATAGTGTTCAGGTTCTGGAGGGTGATCTTGTCTTCCTTCCGACCTACACGTGGCAATCAAAGGTTTTCTTTGACAACGATAACGACATTCCGGCGCTTCAGAGCACAGGTGACAGGGTCCAGGATGAATATCAGGATCCCTACGGTCTCGTGAACGTACGGGTCTCCTACCAGCCGACCAATGCGAACTGGAAGGTGGAAGGTTTCGTCTCCAACCTGTTGGATCAAGAATACATCAAGGATGCCGGGAACACGGGCGGTGCGTTCGGGATCCCGACCTTCATCGCTGGCGAGCCCCGCTACTTCGGTGCCGCCTTCTCCATCAAGTACTAGGCAGGCGCGTCGCCTCCAATCCTGGGGGCGACGCAGTCCGCCCGTCGAGCTGGCATCGACGCGGCTCCCGCCCAGGTCTTCCTCGGCGTGGACGGGAATCT
>JBMOEP010000209.1:0-4166 GCA_049314675.1 Phenylobacterium sp. | reverse complement strand
CCAGGTCTGCCGCCGCGGCTTCGCGATGCTCGGGCTTGAGGTGCTTGCCGATCAGCGCCAGCAGGGCGGCAAAGACGGCGGCGTCATCCGTGAAGCCCACGGCTCCCAGGAAGTCGGGTACGGCGTCGGTCGGCAGGACGAAATAGGCCAGGGCCGCCAGCATGAGCGCCTTGGCGGTGCGGGGCGTGGCCGGGTCCTGGGCGCACCGCCACACAGCCAGGGCGTCGGCAGCGAAGGGAATCCGGGAGGCGACCCGCCGGATTTTCGGCCAGAATCCTCGCCGGACCCGGCTTGCATTCACCCGGATGACCTCCGGAACCAGGGCCCTGTCGGGATGGATTGGCGAGTCCGGGTCGATTCCCCCCGGATTTACGTCGCGTGATGCTTTTGAGTCGGCGTTCATCGGGATAAAGGCATGGGTTCAGGTTTTCCTTTAGACGAACACGGGAGCTCAGCGTCCATGAAACTCGATTCCTCCATCGCCGCCGTTGTCACGGGCGGCGCTTCCGGCCTCGGCGAGGCCACCGTCCGCGCCCTCGCGTCGCACGGAGTCAAGGTCGCCATTTTCGACATGAATGAGGCGAAGGGCGAAGCGGTCGCACAAGAAGTGGGCGGCGTGTTCTGCAAATGCAACGTCACCTCCGACGCCGACGTCGACGCCGCCTTCGAAAAGGCCCGGGCCGCGCATGGCCAGGAGCGTATTCTCGTGAACTGCGCCGGCACCGGCAATGCCGCCAAGACCGCCAGCCGCGACAGGCAGACCGGCGAGACCAAGCACTTCCCCCTCGACGCCTTCAACCTGATCATCCAGATCAATCTGGTCGGTACCTTCCGCTGCGTCGCCAAGTCGGCGAAGGGCATGCTGGACCTTACGCCCCTCGAGGACGGTGAGCGCGGCGCCATCGTCAATACCGCCTCCGTGGCGGCCGAGGATGGCCAGATGGGCCAGGCGGCCTATTCCGCCTCCAAGGGCGGCGTGGTGGGCATGACCCTGCCCATCGCCCGTGACCTCGCTGGCGACGGCATCCGGGTGAACACCATCCTGCCGGGCATCTTCTCCACCCCGCTGATGAACGGTGCCCCGCCCCAGGTGAAGGAAGCCCTGGCGGCCTCGGTGCCCTTCCCCAAGCGTCTCGGCAATCCCGAGGAGTACGCCCAGTTGGCCCTGACCATGATCACCAACGGCTACTTCAACGGCGAGGACGTGCGCCTCGACGGCTCCATCCGCATGGCGCCGCGCTAGACTTCGAACTTTTGCAATATGAGGGGCCGGTCCTTCGGGGCCGGCCCCTTTTTCGTGCCGTCAGCGGCGTCGCATGCCGCCCAGGACGCCGCGCATGATCTCCCGACCGGCGGAGGACGCCAGGGTTCGCAGGAGCTGTTTGGCGAAGGCTTCGCCTATGGACTGGCGGCCGTGGCTCGCCGACGGCGCCCGGGCTGGGGCCGGCGAGCGGGACGGGCCCCGCCCTGGGGCGAGTACCTGGCCGGCCCTGGCCGCCGCCCGGGCCTGGAGGACCTCGAAGGCGCTCTCGCGGTCGACCGCCTGGTCGTAGGCGCCCCGGACCGGGCTCGAACCCATCAGGGCTGCCCTTTCCCCGGGGGACAGGGGCCCAAGGCGCGAGGCCGGCGGGCGGATCAGGGTCTTCTGCACCACGGTGGGCGCACCCTTCTCGTCAAGCACCGAGACCAGGGCCTCGCCGACTCCGAGGCCCTGGATGGCCTCGGCGGTGTTGAAGTCGGGATTGGCCCGGAAGCTGGCTGCCGCCGCCTTCAGCCCCTTCTGCTCGGCGGGGGTATAGGCCCGCAGGGCGTGCTGGATGCGGTTGCCCAGCTGGCCCAGGACGCCGTCGGGGATGTCGGCCGGGTTCTGGGTGACGAAATAGACCCCGACGCCCTTGGACCGGATCAGGCGCACCACCTGCTCGACCTTTTCCAGAAGGGATTTCGGCGCATCCCGGAACAGCAGGTGGGCCTCGTCGAAGAAGAAGGCCAGCTTGGGCCGGTCCGCATCGCCGACCTCAGGCAGGACCTCGAACAGCTCGGACATGAGCCACAGCAGGAAGGTGGCGTAGAGCCGGGGTGAGGCGATCAGCCGGTCCGCGGCCAGGATGTTCACATAGCCGCGGCCCTGGGGGTCCCGCCGCATGAAGTCGGACAGGTCGAGGGCGGGTTCGCCGAACAGGCTGGCCCCGCCCTGGTCCTCAAGCACCAGGAGCTTGCGCTGGATGGTGGCCACGGTGGCCGTGGACACGTTGCCATAGCGGGCCCCGAGGGCGGCGGCGTTCTCAGCGGCAAAGGTCAGGGCGGCCTGGAGGTCCTTCATGTCCAGGAGCAGGAGGCCCTCGTCGTCGGCGGCGCGGAACACCACCGAAAGGACACCCTCCTGGACGTCGTTCAGCTCCAGCATGCGGGAGATCAGGAGGGGCCCGACCTCCGACACCGTGGCGCGGATGGGATGGCCCTGGGCGCCGAACAGGTCCCACAGGATGACCGGGGCGGCGATGGGGGTGAGGTCCAGGTCCATTGACCGGGCCCGCGCCAGCATCTTCTCGCCCGGCTCTCCGGGCGCGGCGATCCCGCAGAGGTCGCCCTTGACGTCGGCGGCGAAGACCGCGACCCCCGCGTCGGACAGGCCCTGGGCCAGGATCTGGAGGGTGACCGTCTTGCCAGTCCCGGTGGCGCCCGCCACCAGCCCATGCCGGTTGGCCCGATCCAGGCGCAGGATCTCGGGATGTCCCGAACTGCCAATCAGAACGCCCTCAGGCTGCGTCGCTTCTGTCATGGGCCCTCCAGACGTGTCCTGCAGGGCTGCGCCCTGCCTTCACCGCCACTGTATGGCCTGTGACCGGGGTTTCGCAAAGCCGGCGCTCTGTGGCATGTTGCGCCCGTGAACACCACCGACCCCGCACACAGTCCCGCCCCCCCCGCGAGCTTCGAACAGGCCTGCCTGGGCATATTGGCTGTCATCGCGGCGGCGACGGCGGCCAAGTTCCTTTCCGGCGTGCTGGCACCCTTGGCCATGGCCCTTTTCCTGGCTGTGGTCATCCAGAGCTTCGCCAATTCCCTTGAGCGCCTCCTGGGGCGGCTGCTTCCTGGCGGCAGACGCTTCGGCATGCCTGCGGCCCTTCTCATCACCGCTGTCCTGTTCATCGCCCTCCTGGTCCTGACCATCGACAATGCGTCCGCCTTCGCCAGCAAGCTGGTGAGCTATGCGCCCCGGCTCAACGCCCTCATCGCCCGGCTGGCGGGCGTGGTCCAGACCGCCGCCGTTCCGAGCCTGGACGACCTTCTGCTGCAACTGAACCCGGGGGCCTATCTCGCCAGCGCGGCGGGGGTCGTCCGCAACCTGGCCGCTGATACCGTCCTGATCCTGATCTACCTCGGCTTCATCCTGGCCTCCGGCCGCCTCCTGGAGCGCAAGGTCCTCTTCTTGTCGACGGAACGCGGCGAGCGTCGCGCCATGGTCACCGCCTACCGGTCGATCCTCGGCTCGGTGGAGCAGTACCTCTGGGTCCAGACCATCACCGGCCTGATGATTGCGGCGGCCTCCTGGGTGGCGATGACCTTCGTCGGCCTGGACGGTGCGACCTTCCTGGCCGTGCTCATCTTCCTGGCCTGCTACATCCCCATCCTCGGCGCGGCCCTCGGCGTGGTGATCGCGCCGGTCTTTGCCCTGATGCAGTTCCCGACCCTCTGGCAGGCGATCTTCCTCTACGCCGTCCTGCAGGGCCTTCACTTCGTGGTGGGCAACATCATTGCGCCGCGGATGCAGGCGCGCAGCCTCAACATGGACCCGCTGGTCGTGCTCCTGTCCCTCGCCTTCTGGGGATGGCTCTGGGGGGTAATCGGCATGTTCCTCTCGACCCCCCTCACGGTCATCGTGATGGTGATCTGCGCCCAGTTCCCGGGATCGCGCTGGGTGGCGATCCTCCTGTCGGCCGACGGCCGGCCCGGCGGAGCCCGGCCCTCGAAGGCCTGATCAGGCCTGCTCGTCCACCACGTCCTGCTCGTAGGCGGCCAGTGTGGCCATCTGCAGGATCTTGGACACCGAGGCCCCGAGGGGCGCGATCTGCACCGACTTCTGCAGGCCCAGCAGGATGGGACCGATGATGGTGGCACCCCCCAAGGACTGGAGAAGCTGGGTCGAGATGGCCGCCGAATGGATG